>JBCDHN010000128.1:0-7323 GCA_038749915.1 Verrucomicrobiota bacterium
CATTGTTGCAGTGTTGGGACTTCTGACGCCGTTGATCTCTGGGAGTGAGAACGTCCGATTCCAAATCACCAAACCGACCTCAGAACGGAACTTGGATCCTTTCTATCAGAAGCAGATTCTGGTAGGAGGATATCCCATTCTTGCTTCGGAGAAGGTATCTGACTACGCGCTGAGAGAAGCTGCATATCTCATTGAGATGATACTGGCAAAGCGACCGGACATTTTAAAGGAGCTGGCCGAGAACGGTTCGCGAATGACGGTTATGGCCTACACCGAGTTCACGACCGATGTCCCGGAACATGCCGGAATCCCGGAGAAGAGCGGGCAATCGAAGGATTGGTGGGACCGCCGGGCGCGGGGCCTGGGCGGAAGTAAGACGGATCCGGTGGCCAGTTGCGCGGAAGAGAACCTGTTGTGCTTCCCGGGAGATCCCTACAAAACAGAAAACATCCTGATCCATGAGTTTGCTCACACGATTCACCTCCGTGGTCTCAACAATCTGGACCCTGAATTTGAGAAGCGGGTTGAGGGGATTTACCAAAAGGCAATGAAGATGGGGCTTTGGGAGGGCAAATATGCCTCGAGCAATGCTGCCGAATATTTCGCCGAGGGAGTTCAGTCATGGTTCAACAACAACCGCGAAAACGATCACGACCATAATCACGTCAACACGCGGAAGGAGCTGAGGGATTATGATCCGGAGTTGGCGGGTTTGCTGGAGGAAGTGTTTGGCGACACCGAGGTCGTTTACGTCAAGCCCCCGGAGCGCGAGGTCCAGGCTCATCTGACCGGGTTGGACTATTCTCGGTTGCCGGAATTCCGCTGGCCGAAAAGGCTGAAAGTGTTGGACGTCAAAAAGTAGACTGCGGAACTCAGTCTTTCCATTCGGTGATCGCTTTTCGCTCTTTGACCGTCCACCAGTTTTCGATTTTCTTGGCCAGCCCGGCGACTACTTTCGGATACTGACTGGCGACATTGACCGTCTCGTCCGGGTCTGAGAGCACATCGTAGAGATGGGGGCGACGTTCCGACCGAGGATGACTTGAAGCATAGCGACCAACCTTGCCGTCATAGGTCAGGAGAAGCTTCCACTTTCCTTCGATAGCCCAGCGGTAGAGGAGTGAGTCTTCCGGTTTCTCAAGATTGGCGACATCGTGGGCGAAACCTTCACCGTAGATGGTGTCCCGCTCGATTTTGCCCCCGGTCTTAAGGACTGGCATCAGGTCAAGGCCAGGCAGGTTGCCAGGAATGTTTGCTCCCGCCGCGCTCA
Source organism: Verrucomicrobiota bacterium (assembly GCA_038749915.1). Lineage (GTDB taxonomy): Bacteria > Verrucomicrobiota > Verrucomicrobiia > Verrucomicrobiales > DEV007 > JBCDHN01. Next base: position 1,271 of record JBCDHN010000128.1, read on the forward strand.
ACATGGTTGGGACGATGTCAATGCTGCTGCAAAGATCTGAGCGGAGACCCGGTTTAATCGTTCCGGGCCAACTGAACATGATCGGTGTCCGCGTACCGCCTTCGTTGGGGCTTTGCTTGGATCTGGGCGCATATTTTCGACTGTTCTCACTCTGAATCCACCCGTTGTCCGTTACGTAAACAATCAGTGTGTTTTTGCGGAGACCCTTTTCGTCGAGGAAATTTACCAATTGGCCGCAGGTGTCATCAAACCAGTCACACATTGCATAATACTTGGCGATGTACTCACTGCGGCCTGGTTGGGTGTATTTGTCGAGAAGATGCTGGGGCGGATTGTGGGGTGTGTGGGGTAAGAATGGAGCATACCAGACAAAGAAGGGTTTTTTCTCCATGGTTGCCTCCGTGATGAAGTTGAAAACCGGAAGCATTCCCTCACGTCCGATTTTGAGCCCGTCATCGCCGTGGCGCCCGCCAGGCTGCGGAAATCCGCGGGTCATCCCATGCGTGAAGCCGCCTCGCGAAAAATTTCCTTCCCACCATTTACCGCTCTGATGGCTCAGATAACCCTTTTTTCCAAGGATTTGCGGAACGGTTGGTTGTTTGTCGATGTGGCCGATCAGTTGGGCGCGCAGTTGATCATACTTGGCCTTTTGCTTCGTCGGGTCAGCCAACGTAGGGGCGGGATCGTTGCCGCTGATCTTGTGTTGATGCGTGTAGAGTCCGGTGACGAGGGTAACCAGAGATGGACGGCACAACGCGGTCGGCACATAGCCTCTGGTGTAGGTGGCGCTTTGGGCTGCAAGCTTGTCTAGGTGCGGCGTTTGGATCGCATCATGACCCATGAATCCGTAGTCGGTCCAACTTTGATCATCAGAGATGATCATAACGATGTTTGGGGGTGTTGCCTGCCCGAGAAGGCAGGATGAGGTCAGCAGCCAAAGGCAGCTTGCGGCAAAGAGGGTTTGAAGCATCCCGCAGTGTGGTGACGGAGCCGAAGCTGTCAAACCGTCAGATCTCCTACACGTGACAATCCTGGTATTAGCAACCTCTACAAAAATGCGGAATGTAGAGGTTTTGTCGAAAAATAAATAGACAATACTTATACATAAGCTTAGAAAGATTCATCATGAGAGCTACACAGAACCTAGACGGTGACCATGAAGTCGATCTTGAGGCAGCAATGCGCGGGATTGCTCGGGGAGACCGGGGTCAATTCGAAATCCTTCACGATCACCTCTTCAACTTGGTAGTTGGGACCGCCTATCGGGTGCTCAACGATCGTCACGACGCCGAAGACGTCGCCCAGGAGGTCTTCACAAATCTTTGGAAGAAAGCCCAGCTGTTTGATGCGAAACGAGGCAATCCCAAAACGTGGCTTGCAACAATGGCTCGGAATCGCGCCATCGATCGGCTCCGATCAAAGCAGCGCAGAGCCCAGCTGCGGGACGAGTTGGAGGAGGAAGTGCAGCCGGAAATCATGCGTGAAAAGCAGGATGTCTTGAAGAGTGTCACGCTCGAAGAAGAGTCGCAGGTGCTGAGGAGTGCGGTGATGAAGCTGAGTTCGGAGCAACGGGAAGCCATCGAAATGACCTATTTCTCCGGCTTTTCGCAAAGTCAGGCCGCAGAACGATTGGGTACGCCGCTTGGAACGGTGAAGGCGAGAATTCGCAGAGGAATAATCAAGCTGCGAACCATGATCCCCGAGCTCGTTGACGAGCATTAATTTTAAGGCAAACTCAACTAACCCCGCGACCCCCCCATGAGTGAAACCATCGAAGAAGAACAGTTTCAGATCGGCACCGTTGCCCGGCTTACCGGTTTGACCGTCTATTGCATTCGGGCTTGGGAGAACCGCTACAAGGTGGTTGAGCCAAGGCGATCAGAAGCCAACCGGCGATTTTACGTCCGGTCCGACATTCGGCGCCTTACCCTGCTTAAAACCCTGGTAGACGCTGGCCATTCGATCGGCACCATTGCTTCATTGGGGATTGAGCAGCTGGAGGAGCGTCTTCGAAACGATCATTCCGGTGCAAACGAGTGGACGGAGGATGCCAGCGTCGAGGTGTTGCGGGTTTTGGTCGTCGGCTCGGCGGTGAAGTCGCTCTTTTCGAGTCACTCCGGCCAACTGGAGGATTTTGAACTCGTCGGAGAATACGAAAATATTGAGGAGACAGCTTCCGTTGAGAAAGAGATGGGGGCCGATATCGTGATTGTGAGCTGTCCAACAGTGTTTCCCGAAACGGTATCGCGGGTCCAGGAGCTGGCGGAGCGTGTCAGCGCGCGCCGCGTCATTCTCGTTTACGGCTTCGCTCAGGCCATCACGGTTAACAGTCTCCACCGTCGACCCGGAATCACCGCGATTCGCGGTCCGGTCAATGCTGACGAACTACGCCTTGCCTGTCTCGCTGACATCCACCTTTCGAAATCGACTAGTGAGGAACACGTCCAGGTTGTTCCGGAAGGCGTAGGTATTCCAAATCGCAAGTATAGCGATGAGCAACTCGCCAAAGTCATTAAAATCTCTTCATCGATTCAGTGTGAATGCCCTCAGCATTTGGCCAGTCTGCTTTTCAGCCTAACAGCGTTCGAAACTTATAGCGCTGAGTGCGAAAACCGAAATGCGGAAGATGCCCAACTCCACGCCTACCTCCACGAGTCCACCGCCAAGTCCAGAGTCACCATCGAAGAGGCTCTTGGCCGCGTCATTGAAGCGGAAGGAATCAAAATCTAATCTGGACCTCGCAACAGAATGGGCATAGATAGGTGGCTCGGTGCCCAACTTATGAGTTTAACCAACGCCTCCCTTGGCTATGTCTAAGTCTATTGTTATCGTCGGCGCAGGACCGGGCGGGCTCTCCGCCGCAATGCTTCTTGCCTCACGAGGGTTCCAAGTTCGTGTGGTGGAACGTCAGGGTTATGTAGGTGGGCGAACGTCAACCTTTGGCGACGAGAGCTACAAGTTTGATCTTGGCCCAACCTTCTTTCTTTACCCCCAGATCCTGGAAGAAATTTTTCGGGAGGTAGGCTATGATCTTCGTTCTGAGGTCGACATGAGGAGGCTTGATCCTCAGTATCGGATCTTGTTTGGGGCGGGTGGCCACATCGACGCGACTCCTGACGTGGCCGGAATGGAGGAACAGATTTCGAAGATTTCCCCGGAAGATGCTGGAGGCTTCTCGCAGTTTATGGAAGAGAATCGCGAAAAACTGAAGCGGTTTACTCCGGCGCTGCAATCTGCCTTTCAGGGGTGGAGCGATCTTCTGCAAAAGGAACTGGTGAGCGTCCTCCCCATGTTGAGGCCGCATCAGTCTGTCGATAGCTATCTTCGCAAGTTTTTCTCTGATCCTCGTGTGCGACTTGCCTTCTGTTTCCAGTCCAAATACCTTGGAATGTCGCCATTCCGGTGTCCCAGCTTGTTTTCGATCTTGTCATTTCTGGAATACGAGCACGGCGTATATCACCCGATCGGAGGTTGCGGAGCAATCTCTCAGGCCATGGCGAGGATCGCCCAGCAAATGGGAGTTGAGATTCACCTCAACGAACCGGTGGAGAGCTTGGAATTCAACGGGCGTAAAGTCACAGCAGTTCAGACTTCCAACGCGAAGTATGATTGCGATTCAATCATCGTGAATGCCGATTTCGCGAGGGCGATGACCAGTCTCGTTCCGGACAATCTGCGCCGACGTTGGACTAACCGGAAGATCGACAAAAAGCAATTCAGTTGCTCCACCTACATGCTCTACCTCGGGGTCGAAGGCGAGTATAGTCTTCCCCATCACAACATCTATATTTCCGAGGACTACGAAGGCAATTTACGTGATATCGAGGAACGGCACGTATTGAGCGACAACCCCAGTTTTTACGTGCAAAACGCCTGTGTGACGGACTCAACTCTGGCGCCCAATGGGCATTCTGCTCTCTACATTCTCGTTCCGGTATCGCATCAGACCAGAAACATTGATTGGAACAAAGAGGGCATTCCATTCCGGGATCGGATCCTCAAAGACGTTCGCAAGGCCGGTTTCGACATTCCTCAGGACCGGATCAACTACGAGCGGATCGTTACACCTGATGATTGGGACTCCGAACACAACATCCATTTGGGGGCGACCTTCAACCTCGCGCACAGCTTGAATCAGATGCTTCACTTCAGGCCGCGGAATCGTTTTGAAGATCTTGATGGTGTTTATCTGGTCGGTGGAGGTACCCATCCTGGAAGCGGTTTGCCTGTCATCTTCGAAAGCGCCCGGATCACCACGGATCTGATGTTTGATGATTTCGGAGTTTCGCGGAAGTCAGAGGATCGACCTTCAGCGCTTGAACCAGCAGCAGCTTAAGTAATGAACGATGAGCTCCACGCCGACCTTGACGTCGGGGAGACCATCAGCCGGGCGAGAAAGGCCCAATCGCAATGGGCTCAAAGGTCCGTGGGCACCAGACTGAGAATTCTGCCGGAGCTACGCTTTGCTCTTGCTGACGAAGTTGACGAAATCGTTCCCGAAATTAAGGCGATACGGGCAGTCTCGGATGCGGAAATCCTTTCGACAGAGATCCTGCCCTTCTTTGCCGCTTGTCAGTTTCTGGAGAAACATGCTCAGCGAATCCTCGCGACGAGAAGACTGTCTGCTGGTGGGCGCCCAAAGTGGCTCGGACCAGCTCGGAGTCGTGTCGAAAGGTCGCCGTGGGGAGTGGTTTTAATTCTGGCCCCCGCCAACTATCCGTTTTTCCTCGCTGCGACACAAGCCATCCAAGCTCTGGTAGCGGGGAATGCGGTTCTTTTGAAACCCGCTCCAAACTGCTCCGGGCCCGCAAACTTTCTGGCTGCGCTATGCCAAAGGGCTGGCTTCCCGTCCGCTCTCCTTCAAATTTTGCCAGAGAACGTGCAAATGGCGGAGAGCGCAATCGATGCTGGCGTCGACAAGATTCATCTGACTGGAGGTGGAGAAACCGGACGACAGGTGCTTACCCGCGCCGCATCGCCCCTGACTCCAGCCACGATGGAACTGTCGGGGATGGACGCGATGATTGTCCGAGCTGATGCAGATCCCAAACGAGTTGCTCAAGCTCTGAGTTATGGATTGAGCGTGAACAAAGGAGAAACCTGCATCGCTCCCCGGCGGGTCTACGTTCATTGCGATGCGTATCCGAAGCTGCTCGAGCTGCTGGCTGAATCCCTGAAGGCGAGAGCATTTCAAGAAGGGCTTCCGGAGATGCTTCACGCGGCGATCGACAATGCCTTGCAAGCAGGAGCGAAGACGGTTTTTGGCCAACTCGATTCGGAAAACCCACAACTGCCAATTCTTCTCCATGAAGTGCCGCTGGATTCTCCGTTGTGGTTGAGTGAGCATTTTGCGGCCGTTTCGGCCATGAAGGTGGTTGAGTCGGATGAACAAGCCCTAGAGCACCTTGCAGAGTCAGGTTTCGCGCTCGGCGTCTCAATTTTTTCTGAAGACGTCGATGCCGCAAATCGCTTGCAGAGAGCGATCGTTGCCGGGGTTATAACCATCAACGACGTCATAGTTCCAACAGCGGATCCCCGTTTGCCGTTTGGAGGACGTCAAAGCAGCGGGTTTGGTGTGACCCGCGGAGAGGAGGGGTTGCTGGATTTAACGACTCCTCGCGTCGTCATCGAGCGAACCTCCAAGTCCTGGGCTCCCCACTTCGAATTGGAACATCCGACGGACAGCCAACTTTTTCTTGGATTTGTTCGTATCGGTCACAGCCGAAGGCTCTCCGAACGCATCAGGGGACTCATCGCCACTGCCAAACTCATTATCCAGCGCGGTCCCTGATTCGATGAAGACGAAGACCTCACTGGAGTCTCCAAGAAACTATCGTATACCTTCCTAAAGATTTATGAATCCTGATAAAACTGCCATCATTGGCGGAGGTCTTGGTGGCCTCGCCGCTGCATGCACGCTTGCTGCACGAGGACACAATGTGACTCTTTTCGAGCGAAATTCATGGGTGGGCGGCAAAGCTGCCATTTTAGAGCAGGACGGCTATCGGTTCGACATGGGACCAACGATCCTGACTGTGCCCAGTGTGCTCCAC
>JBCDHN010000129.1:0-7313 GCA_038749915.1 Verrucomicrobiota bacterium
AGACGCTTGAGACGATAAAAGCCCCGTTCATCTCTCCGTTCCAGATAATAGCCGACTCGTCTTAACTGCCCGTCGGTGCCAAGTGGTGCCAGCCAGAAAGCAGCCATTGAACTCGAAGGAACCTGTGGGATCTCGGCATTGACACTCCCGCGAAGGGTTGCGCCATTCATGATTTGGAACTGCTGTCTGGGTCCCACGATTGGACTGGCCATTTCGCGAGCTATCAATTCCAGGGAGGTTCTCCCTGATTGGCTTGCTTCCACCATTTCTTCACCGCGAACCCAATTGTTACTCGCGGTGCCGAGGATGCCACTTAGCATCAATGCCATTCCGCTGAGAATGGTCAGCGAAACGATCACTTCGATCATTGTATATCCAAACGGTTGAGGTCTTTTCATGGGTATTCTGAGGGCTAGAATTCAATCACGGGCATGTAGTCTGGATCGACATCGGTCCAACTCATCCCGCTAAGGGTGTTTACAAAATAAGTCATGGAATCGCGATTCTGAGTGTCCTTGTTGACTTCGCCTTCCTCATCCACCGGCCAACTCAATTCGATGATTGCCGCAAGCAGCCCGGATGCATGTTCATTGATCGGAATCGGAGTGTCACCGTAACGATCCACTACCTGGCTCGAGTCCAGCTTTGCCAAGCGAACATCAACACGATAAACCTTGCGGCGCTCCTCAAGGTCGCTGTTTTCTTCTTGTTCCGGATCCTCCGGGATGAATCGCCCCTCCTCGTCGTAGAACAACGGAGATCGCTCAATCACCCCTTCCTCCATCGTGGCGCCTTCAATGCGATGATGAACATCTGCAATCAATCCGCCAAGTATGGTCCGGCGAGTAGAGTCACTGGCCGCCTTCACGCCCATTGCCATAACCCCCACAAAGCCAAGCAGCACCGTACTAATCAGGGTGATGGCGACCGTGATTTCAATGAGTGAAAAGCCGCTTTTGGTAGAGTTCATGGCCGATAAATGCGAACGTTCCCGGTGAGATTCGTGATATTGATTTGTGACCAATTGGCAATCGCGCTGCTGTTCAAATCCTTCTTGGGAGCGGTCCTCACCATCTTTCCGGGCGCTTCCAAATACCCTTCCACCGCGACGATGATGCTTTGATTGTTTTCCCCTTCCGGAATTCGCGCGCCACCGGTCGGCAAGAACTCGATGAACCGATACGGAAGCTCTTTACCTCCTTTTTTGACCGTCTCCGGGCTGGTTTCGGATTTCAGGATGTAGTCTCCTCGAACAGTCGTTCCGTCATTCTGCGCGTAGTTCGACTGTTTAGCGTAGCCCGGAAAGTCCGGTTCGAGAATTACCCCCTCAGGGAGTTCCCGCCATCCGGTCAAAGGCAGGTAGGTCGGGCCGTCGGAGTCTTCGAGACTCCAGATTGAGAAAGAACGAAACGCCTCTCCTGACGCTGCGCCCACATCTGATTCGTCGGTCACAAACCGGATTTGAGTAATGGTCTGATGACGGACTGCCTCAGCGCGCGCCATGATCAGATAATTGGCGAGCTCGCGTGTCGCCGAATTCAAGGTTTGTGATCCAAGAACGCGAGAGGTTACCGAACCGAGGGCCGCCAGCGCCAAAGTGATGATACCGACCACCATGAGGAGCTCCAAAAGGGTAAAACCTCGGTTCCTTTTGGGGAGAGAAATCCAGCAGATTCCGTGACGCATGGCTTGCCATGGTAACAGAATTGTAAATACATGGTATTCAAAAATGAACTTTTTTCGCGAACTAGCGAATTTTCAAGGCTTGTTCAACAGCACAGTTCTCGTGAACGACCGCCTGCAACCGTTTGGCAATCAATTTCGGATTTCGGTGCTGCCAAACGTTTCGCCCAACGGCAATTCCAGCCGCGCCGGCATCCATCGCGTTGCGAACCATCCCGAGAAGAGCCTCGTCATCGCCCATGGCGGCACCCCCCAGAACGATCACAGGCACAAAGCAACCTTCCACAATGGCCTTAAACTCGTCTTTCGTTGCGCCGGTTGGGTAGGCCGTTTTGACGACCGTGGCTCCAAGTTCTGCAGCCTGCCGCACCGCGAACCCAACTTTGGCAGCGGTATAATCATCGGAACGGCCCAGCCCAACGGGTAGGGCCTCGATAATCGTGGGCATTCCAACCGGCAGACATTCTGCGATCGTTTCCGCGCAATCTCTGGTGATTTCCGTTTCATAGCCGTGTCCGGGATACAACATTTGCATCACAGCGTGGGCACCGACTTCTTCCGCCTCGTCGATTCCGTAGACCTTATAAGCCCCCTCCTCCACATCAGGTTTGTAAACATCCGTGCGTAGGCAGACACCGCTACCTTCCAACTCTTTGCCAAACCGGACCGCAGTTCCGAGGTTCATGACGAATCCATCGACATGCGGTTTGACGGAACGAATGATCTTTCCCGGATCCTCCATGCCCTGAACGGGAATGGCGGTGCCATGATCAAGCGGCAGGATCACAGTTTTGCCATCTGGTTGAAAAAATTTCGACAAGAGGTCCTCTTCCATCGCTTTCGCTAGCGCCGACGCCAGCTTCAGGCAAGCAGCAAGTTACTCGCTCTCGAGGATTAACCCCTCCTGATACAAATCCTTGTTGCTGGCCTGATACTCGGCCTTCAAACGGACTTTGAAGTTGTAGAGATCTACCAATTTCCAACCGGTAAACTGCCACTGCCCCACGTTGCCGTCGTGCTCGATTCCAACAAGAAGATGGTGAGCATCGTCAACGACTTTGCTCGTTTTGGTCCGGGGAGTGTAATAGAAGGTCCGCAACGAGCTCTTGACCGATTCGTGGTTCAGAAGCTTCGGGTCCAAATAGGCGATTCGTCCCGAGGGGAGATGAACGATCCGTAAGTCAGGGTAGCCGGAAGACTGGGATTTCCCCTCTCGCGTCTTCGGAGGTTCACATGAAAACCGCTCCAGCTCATTGATCTGTCGCTGAATGGAGTCTTCAAAATGCCGGCTGACTTCATTGATGCGCGACTCTTTTCGTGCGGGACTGGCAGGTTGGTTCATTTCCGCAATCGCTCCCCTGATGGCCTTCGTCTTCACCTCCAGAATCTCAAGCTCCACTTCCTGATCACGCACCACCGGCAACACTTTCTTGCCGGTTACCGATTCAATAACCTGCCGGAACGGGACATCGACACTCGCCGAATCCTGCATAACCTGATTAAGGACGCTTTCCAGCCCATTTTCCTCTTCTGCCAGGAAGACGCCAGTGAGCAGGACCATGATAAGACCTCCAATCATCCGGGACTTGGCAAAGCTGGTGTCCCTCATACCCAAATCCCTCAGTATGCGGTTGGATGCCATGCGGTCTTGAATTCTACGGTGTCCAGAATTCGATAAGGATCTTCAGCCGAGTTCTTAAACCAATCGCTCTCAGAAAGAGTCCACGCGGCAGCGCGTTTGACATTCGACGCTCGGCCTTCAGCAAAGGTTGCCTGAACTTCGGGATCACCTGAGCCATCAACCACCGCGTTCACGTCCATGTGAGATGCAAAAACGGGAACCAATTCTTTCCTCAACCCTGTCAAAATATTCACGACGCCAGCCGGAACATCACTGGTGGCGAGGGCCTCCCCGAGTGAAATCGCAACCAAGGGAGAATTTTCCGACGCGAGAACCACGACGCTGTTTCCCGTTACAATCGCAGCGGAAACCATCGTAACCAAGCCGAGAAGTCCAGGTTCATCCGGACAAATCAGGCCGACAACGCCGCTGGGTTCAAGGCTGGTTGTATTCCAATGGGGCGAAGAAACGGGATTCACTGAACTAAAAACAGCGCTGAGTTTATCGCTCCAACCTGCAAAGTAGACGAGCCTGTCCACGCTGGCGGCGACTTCTTTGGCCACTTTTTCCCGCGTCATCCCGGTAATCCTCAACTCCTCGCGGAAGGTATCTTCCCGGCTTTCGAGCATTTCGGCGATTCGATACAGAATCTGACCCTTGAGGTAGGCAGAGGAGTTCTGCCACCCGGATTGCGCCTTCCTTGCGGCTCGCACCGCGTCTCGAAGGTCCTTTCGGGATGCTTGACAATAATTGGCCACGTGAATTGGTTGAGATTTCCCGCTTTTTTTGGAAGCGACCAGGTAACGACCACTTTCTGTTCGGGGAAACTTTCCCCCAATAAACAATTTGTAGGTCTTCAGCACCTTAAGGCGCCCCGATTCATTTGCCATTTCGCCGAACACTAATCCATCTACCTACGTCGTAAACCCCGAGTTTGCGGTGACGGGGAATTCTAACTTTGACATTGCAACAGCTGGCGTAGTAAAGGGGAGTCCTTTTTGGTTTCCCCTTGCCCCAAAGTATCTCTCAACGTTTTCTTCAGGTGCGACACGTTTCTCTCTTTTTCATTGCGATTGCGACCCTCAGTCTGAGTCATACAGCCTGGTCATATCCGCTTTCTGAAGAACAACTTGCGCGACTTCAGCAATACCTGCCGAACACCCTGGCAAAGCTCCAGCGCCAGGACCCGGTTCATATCGCATTGATTGGCGATGAGGTCAGTCGAGCTACGACTCATGACGAAATCGATCAGAATGTGCTCCTTTCTCTTCATGGCCATTTTTTACATGGTCTAGAAAAGGAATTTTACTACACGGGAGGGTTTCGACTCATCAACCCGATTGCAGGGAATCCAGCCAAGCTCAAAGACCACCAGGGTGAAGAATTCACTTTCGAGCACTTTACCTCCCCCGCCGCGACTTCCCTCAACAGTCTGCAATGGCTTACCACATCCGCGTTTACTTACCAACCAGATCTAATACTCCTTCATTTTGGGCTGAACGACTCTTTGGCAAACCTTTCTGTGGATACGGTTGAGAAAGCGTTGGAGCAGGCTCTCGCAATCTGCCGTCAGAACGGTTCTGAAGTGATCATTGTTGGCCCTACCTTGATGCGCGAGGAAAAGTTGCCCACACGATGGGGCCTGACGCGACTCTATGCGAACGCGGCAAAACGAGTCGCAGCTTTGAACCGCGTCATGTTTCTCGACCCCGGCCACGCCCTTGGCAATACCAGAGCCGCCCCCAGTCGGACTGACGCAGCCAAGAACTGCTCTTATGTCACCGATTCGCTTTCGATGGAGCTCTTTGACTTCGGACCCGATGTTGAAGAACTCCAGCTGATCAACGCCTCCGCCCACCAGAAAGCTGGTCGCGGAATGTTTGATCAGTTCCTCAATGGGAAAGAGGGATCGGATTATGCTTCAGAGGCATCCGCAACCCAGGCTTCACCCGACACGATCAAAGTTCAGGTCAACCTGACGAACAATGGCGAGGAAACGCGATTGGGAACCCTGACGCCCTTGGATATCGGCAAAACCTGGGAACCCAAAGACGAGTTTTTCGCAGTTGAGATTCCACCAGGTCAATCCCAGCAATTCAACATTGTCTATGGGCGGCAAGCTGTGGAATCCGGTGAGCAAATCGTAAGTGAAGCACCACAGCGCGGAAACGGCCCCATCCTTCCGGTTTCTTTTTTTCTGAGTGACTTGGACAAGACTCAGCTGATTGATCTGGAAGCCCCTTTGAGCCCTATTTCAGTGGTTTGGGATTTGGAACCGAGACAGTCCCGTGGGTCCAGCTTTCCGCTCAAGTTTCGAATCAGCAATCCTTCGGAAAAGGAAGTTACGGGTTCCTACGAGCTCAACTACTCAAAACAACGGGCGCGAGGAACCTTTCAACTTGGTCCTGGCAAAGCCAAGGATTTCTCCGCGCAATGCGGTCTCCCACGGGATCCCAGTGTTCTCCGTTCCTTGGAAGCCGTGCTGCTGAAAATCGAATGCGGTCCTAACTCCTTTGTCTTCGAGCGAAACCTGGAAGCAGTTCGCAATCTTTCTCTGGCAAACCCAGTGCAACTGAGTCGCCTGGATGAATACACTGCAGGAACGTTGGGCCCGGTCTTGAGGGAAACCCCTTCTATCGGCCTCAAGACCAAGGCTGAGCCTGATCGAATTGAGTTTACATTTGAGATCGACGGAACCCGACTTGAGTCGTCGAACGGTCTTGCGTCCGTTCTTCTTGACCTTGGGCTCGATGCCAGGCCGAAAGATGAAGTCCACCAACTTGGGTTCGTGGCGCCGCTTCGTTTCCAGTTTTTTCCCGAACGGGAGGCCGGAGTTCTAAAGCAAGTTCCCCAGGCCGCATTTGGCAATGGCTACTACAAGATTGTCGATCCCCGATTTATTGAGTCGAGTCTAGTCCCGAAATCCAATCGCAAGGATGCGTACACCTTGAGGGTTACAGTTCCACGATCCTTTCTTTACCGCCATGACTGGAAGTTGGGCAGTCCCATGTGCCAGATTGGAATTTCTGCTGACATCCGCTTTTTGAGAGCCAATACTGAAACCGGCGAGTTTGGTTACCCGCTGGATCAGACCTGGGCCCTCAACGCTACAACAGCCCACGCCACGGATCCACGTTCATTAGTCACCATGGAATTGCGGACCCGTCAGCCGTTGGGATGGATGGTGACGCTTCGCTAGAGGCTCTTCCACCTTACCTTATTACGCATAGGCCGGCGCGTGCCTGACACCTTCCGCCACCCTTTGCATCGCATTGGAACGGTGCACCCAAACGCTTTGCATCATCCCTACGAGGAACATGCAGATCACCAGAAACGTTCCTCCATAACTGATGAAGGGAAGCGGGATCCCGGTGATGGGCATGATAAGGATGTTCATCCCCACGTGTTGGAAGATGTGCGCGAAAAAGAGCGCAACCACACCAATACAGATCAACCTCCCAACGGGGTCACGACTGTAAAAGCCGATGAACAGACCCTGCAAAAGCAGCAGGGCAAATCCCGCCAGCAGCAAAATACTGCCCCTAAATCCATGTTCCTCAGCGAGCACGGCGAACACAAAGTCGTTATGAGCGGTCCGTTTTGGAATGAATCCCAAATTATTGATCGTCTTGGGGTTCATGTAACCGCGCCCATCAAAGCCCCCTGATCCAACCGCTTTGATGATGTAGCTTGCCGCGTAGGCGCTTCCCTGGGTGTCGACCTCTTTACCGGTCAACATGTCGATAAAGACGGTGATTCGTTCCTTTTGATGCGGCTTCAGACCAAAAAAGAAGGCCCATGGAATGAGCATCAAAGCAACAAGGACCACGGTGATAATGTAACGGAACGGTATACTGCCGACCAAGAGCATGGCACCTGCGATCGGAAGCCAAACCATTGCCGATCCAAAGTCTCCCTGAAGCAAGACGATCCCGAAAGGGACGATACAAACCACGCCGGCGATCCCAAGTCGCAGAAAGTGGTTTCGAAAGATGGGGTGAAATTTGTG
>JBCDHN010000130.1:0-7298 GCA_038749915.1 Verrucomicrobiota bacterium
CAAAGCTCATTGGCCAGGGTGAATTTTTGTTGTGGAGTCAATTGTTCCAACTCAGGGAAGGACGCAATCATGGGCTAAAAATGATGGCAAAAAGTCGGTAAATCCAGCCAAATCTCAGTCAGGGCTGACCAACGCAGGTAGCTGAGTCCTGATTTCGCAATGACGAATCCATATGGGGATAGGGAATCCAGTCTTCAAAGATGGCCAAGGTGCGGAACTTTTCCGAATTCGCCCTTTGTCAATCGGTCTGGGCTGCGCATAAGTCCTGCGAATTTCCCTAAAATCTAGCCCTACTCAAAGACATGCCATCCCGCCGACCCATTGTTGCCGCCAACTGGAAGATGAACAAGACGCCTGCGCAGACTGAGGAGTTTGTCAGTGCGTTCTTGCCCAAGTTCGGTTCGTCCTGTGGCAGCGATGCCGTCCTCATTCCTCCTTTCACTTCGATTCCTGCCGCTGCAGCTGCATTGAACGGCAGTTCCGTGGTCGGACTCGGTGCCCAGAACATGCACCATGAGGCAAACGGAGCCTACACCGGAGAGGTGAGCGCGGAATTTCTTAATGCCCTCGCCGTTCAGTATGTCGTGCTGGGCCACAGCGAACGTCGCCAGATTTTTGGAGAAACCGACGAGTTCATCAATCAGAAAGTTCACACCGCTCTGGGTGCAGATCTCATTCCGATCCTGTGCATTGGTGAGACCTTGGAAGAGCGAGATGCCGGCAAGCTGGAAACTGTCTGCCAAACCCAGATTCAGGGCGGTCTTGCCGGGGTTGCTGCCGATAAGGTTGGCGATATTGTGATTGCTTACGAGCCGGTCTGGGCAATCGGAACCGGACGAACCGCGACTCCGGAGCAGGCTCAGGAAGCCCATGCTTTTGTGCGCAGTGTTGTGGCGACGCTATTTGGTGCGGATGCCGCCGCCCGAGTGCGGATTCAATATGGAGGGAGCATGAAGCCAGGGAACGCTCCTGAACTGATGGCTCAACCGGACGTTGATGGCGGACTGGTTGGTGGAGCGAGTTTGGAGCCCGATAGCTTTTACGAGATCGTTTCGGCTGCCGAGCAATCCGTTTCCTAACCTGGCGTCTGCTTAGCCTTTTGGTGCCACACTGACGAAGGGTGAGCCTTTGGCGAGAAAACGCCATGGGAGGTCTGCTGCTTTTGAAATCCCGATCCTGACATCAACCTCAACTTCAAGTGGTTGAGTGTCGGGGATGAAAAAGCCACGTTTGGTCGAACGGACGAGCGAGCGGCCGTGATCGTCGCCCTTAATGCCGAGGGCCATGCTCAGCTTCCCTGGGCCGGAGCAGAGATCCCTCGGCCGATCTTTGTTGCGACGGTTTTGCATTTTGGGAATTCCTTCCAGAGGCTCCAGTGCCCGGATCAGGACGAAGCCATTGGAGCTTCCATCTTTGACGAGAACGTTGCTTAGCCAATACATGCCGTAGTTTAGGTAAACGTAGGCCGTGCCAGCCGGGTTGGCCGTGACGAAGTCTCGAGCCGAGGGACGAACGAAGGTGTGGCAGGCCTCGTCGCCGTGTTCCGCATAGGCTTCGGTTTCAACAATGATGCCGCTGCAATCGTTCCAGCGAAACACCTTGCCAATCAACTCGCGGGCGCAGGTTTCAGGATCGCGCTGGAAAAACTCCCGGCCAATCGGCTTCACGATGCTTCGAATACTTGTCGAAATCCGTCGGGATTTTCGAACAGTTTCTGAAACCGGCGCAGCACCATCGCGCCATGAGCGCCGTCCGCGTGGCGGTGGTCAAATGTGAAGGTGATCCTCATCAATTTTCCCGGAACCACCTCACCTTCGCGGACCACGGGAACTTCGCGAGGTTTCCCCATTCCAATCATGACCGGGCAACGGGAATAGGGAGAAAGGGGAATGTGGGCGCTTTCAAGACCCAGCGCGCCAATGTTGCTCAGCATGACGGAGCCGAACGGATCGCAGGGTACACCCAGCCACCTGAGATCCCAGTTCAAGGTGTTCTGGAGAAAGTCCTGCCCATACAGCATCCACCTCACCAGCCAGACAGGAAGGCTGTCCACCATCCGTTGCACACGACCCATCTCGGGATGTTCGCCACTGCGCAGCTCCTGGATGCTGTTGCCGCAGGACCGCGCGATCTCCTCCAGGTTCTGCTCGGCTGCGTCCTTAACCAGAAACCCGGAGAGATCTTTTCCCTTCTCACCCCGAATCAACGTGGTGACGAAGACGTTTACCTGCGTTCTCTCGTAAAGTCTGTTGAGTCGAAGAATGTGGTTAAACTGGGGATACTTTGCAAAGCAATGACCGAGAATCTTGACGACAAAATGCGTTAGCGAGATGTTTTCGTCCGAGGGATACTCGTAAATGAACTTTTCTGCTGCTTCACAGGAAAGATCGATCGATGCGTAGGTCTGTGGATCACGAGGATGATTCCAACTTGCGATCGCGATCTTGCGATAACTCGTCAAACGTTGTTTTCCTGCCAGACAAACGTTTCTCATGATCTTCCGAAGTGGTTCTCAATTCTTGGATGCAGCTTTTGCTTTCGCTTCTTCGCGACGTTTCATGATTCCTTCCAGTTTCTTCTTCTCAGCTTCGAGCAATTCTGCCGGGATCTCCGCAGGTGTCACTGGTGACCGGTCGAGTTCGTCCTCCGGACCGAGTTCGCGCAGCCGAAGATTCCGATACCAGACTGGGTTCCCGTGGTCCTGCAAACTGAGGTTAGCGCCGCGAGCCTCCAGATTTCCACCTCGATTGGTCAGCAGCTCAACATGAAAGGCATTTTTTGGATCAGCGTAGTCGAAGCCGATGACTTTGCTCCCGTTCAGCCAGTGTTGAATCACGGTCCCTTTGCAGACGATGCGTCCAGAGTTCCATTCGCCAACCGGGTTGGTCGCATCGTGGCTCGGTTGCATGCAAAAATAAAGTGATGCAGCGCTGGTTCGGGGGTTTTGGCCGTCGCCATGCTTTTCGTTATCCAGAATTTGGTATTCGTACTGGGTCGGCCGATAGTAGATTCCACTGTTGCTTCCCTTGTCGACTTTCCAGTCAAAGCGAAGCTCAAAGTCATCGGGAATTTTTTGAGTTGTATAGACGAGGCTGCCCCCTCGCTTCTCCCGGAAGACCGAGCCGTCTTCCTGGATGACCCAGTTCCCGCTGTTTTTCCAGCCCTCCAGGTCTTTCCCATTGAAGAGGAGCACGAATCCTGCCTTGGCCTCGCTTTCCGAGAGTGTGTTGGGCTCAGCGAAAAGGGACAAGGGTAGAAGTAGTGAGAATACAAGAACGGAGGTTTTCATTCCGATTCGTTGCACCAGAAACCCTACGTTGTCGAGGTCAGAGATTCCAGCCGCCACCGATGATCAAGTTGGATCCGGTGAGGTAAGGCGTTTCCGTCGAGGCCAAAAAATCGATCGCGGCGAACATGTCGTTGAAGGTTCCAAATCGCCCTGCCGGGACCATACCCGGAGCATCCAGTCCAACGCTGGTTTCGAGCAAGCCAGGTGAAACCATGTTCACCGCCACGCCGTGTTCTGCTTCTTGCTGAGCGAAGCTGCGGGTCAGAATATAAACTCCGGTTTTGCCAATGTGATAAGCCGGTGCCATCGATCTCGCCCCGGGGCGATCACAGGCTCCATCGCCAATATTGATGACGCGCCCCTTGGCTTTACGCAGATGAGGAAGAAAGGCGCGAGTGGTGAAGTAGACTGCGGTTGCGGTCGAGTTGAGTTCGAGATGCCACTCCTTCTCGGTCAGTTCGGCAAAGTCTTTTTCGTGATAAACACCGGCGTTGTTGATAAGGAGATCCAGATGCCCCCAGGTTTGATCAAACTCGCCGAGCAGGTGCAGAATTTCCGATTCCACAGCCAGATTCGCTTGAAGCAGGAGTGCCTCCTGGCCGCAGTTCTCGACGTGCGATTTTGTAATCACCGCTGATTCAAGGCTGGAGTGATAGTGGATGGCCACGTTGTAGCCGGACTCCGCCAGGTGTTTGCAAATTGCCGCCCCCATCCCGCTTCCCCCACCGGTGACAAGCGCTGTTTTCATGGCGAATATTGGCTGAGCGTGCGAAGAACACCACGAACGCGGCTGACTTCGTGAGTTCGAAGCAGATCCACTTTTCCCAGCATGGCGAGCACCGCGAAAAAGGGTTCCGCGCAGCGAACGTCGTCTTCAAAGTATTCGAAGGCATGAGGGAGCGCCTGACAAACCGGCCATCCTAACTTTCGAAGTCGGAATGCATTGACAAAGGTCTGCATTTGATAACGAATTCGCTCGGACGAGTCCTGCAGGTTTTTGTAGTAAAAGCCGAGGCCGGGATCGATCCAGAGCCGCTCAACTCCTGCTGATGTCGCTCGCTCGATCTCAGTCTCAAAGTAGTCGTGCAGGACGGACGTGTGGTCGGTCGCGAGGTCGAAATCACTCACTTCGCGAGGATTGTTTCCCTGAATGTAGCAAATGACCACACCGGCTTTGTAGGCTGCGGCGAGTTTGTAAAACTCAGCCGTGTTCGCAGCGGCCGTCAGATTCAGAACTGCTGCCCCGGCCTCAAGGCAGGCTTCGGCGACCTCCAGGCTGTAGGTTTCAGTCGAAACCAGGGCACCTTCGCCAGCCAACGCGTTGACAACGGGCAAAAGAGCTGCCTGCTGACCATCGGCGTCAACTCGCTCGGCGGTCAAGACGGTCGATTCCGCTCCCAGGTCAATGAGGCGGGCGCCGTCAGCCATCAGTCTTTTGCCACGACGGATGGCGGACTCGGTGGTCAGACTGACGCTTTCCCGATACCAGGAATCAGACGAGAGGTTGACCACGCCCATCAGTGCAGGATCGTCGGGATAGTGGCCAAATCTTTGTCCCCGAATCTCAAACGACTCCGGCTGAGCGGATAGCTCGTCTTGAAATTGATCGTGAAGGCGGGAGAGAAATTCGAGGTCGAGCATCGGTAAGGATAGGAATACCTCGAATACGGCTTAGCCCGCACTTTGGTAAATGGTGTGGCCCACAAAAAAAGGTCCCAGGCTGTTCATGAACTCTCCGGTTTGCTTGGTGCCTCTCATGTCTTTGACCAGGCGCGACAGCCAGTATAGCCGGTCGCTGAGCAGGCCAAGAACGAATTCGTTGTCATTGGCATCCATTCCAAAACACTCCAAACGGATGTCCGTGGCGTAGCCGGAAGAGCCGTAGTGGTGACCAATGATTCCGTGCTCGCGAAGCATTTCTGCCTGTTCCGCCCTCGGAAGGCGATAAAATTCAGGCTTGCGACGAAGCGGATACCAGACCGCCCAGGGGCGATCCGGAAAGGTTGCCGAGTCAATCGGACGTTGGGTGAGCCAGTAGGTAACATCGTCCTCCCGTCCAAATGCGTAGGTCCTGCCCAGCATGGTGAACTCCGGACGAAGACTGGCGTTGGCAAACGCTTCGCTTGAGTAGGTCTCCGATGCTTGTTGACTCAGAGCGAGCGGATCTTCGTCCCAGAGCAAAACGCCGATCCCCCGGGGATCATTCAGATCGGCATAGGCGACACCAGGAGTTTTTGCAGACTTCATTGCGTCAACTGCGGCATCCCGATCAACTCCGGAAAAGACCTGTAACTGCATGAAGAGTCGACGGTCGATGGCTTGGGGGACGCCGCGTTTCGGCATCCCGAAGTCGCGATGGTCGCGCGGGTCGCCCTTGAAGAGATAATCGCGGTCCAGGACGATTCCGTGTTTCTCGGCGGTCTTTTCCAGCTCAACGTCGAGGGGCCATTGCTCAGTTTGAACTTTCCCCTGAAAATGCTGGGTTCCACCTTTCAGGGCAACCATCCCGCGATTTGAGCCGGTTTCGCGAACTTGATCGAAGTCCGTGGAAAGCTCGGTCGCATCCAGCGTTTCAAGCGAGGCGAGTCGTTCGAGGCGATCCTTTAAGGGAGCATTGTCCGGACCAGGAAGCGGAGGGACAACACTTTTGACGGCGGGATTATCAAGGCTCCAGGCAACCCACAGTTCTTCGAGCGTGGCAACACCCTGGCTGGTGATGCGGGATTCGCTGATCTCCCGGATTGCTGTGCGTTTTGCCTGACGTTTCTCTTTTTCGGCAGGGGCGTTTGGTCCCCCGGGAACCACGCTTTCACGAACGATCAGGTCAATTCCCGCTTCGCTGGCTGCGGTGAGACAGAGTTCACCCGGCCATGGCTCGATGGGATTGTAAACAATCATGGCGTAATCCAGCAGGTCTCCGAACTGATCAAAAGCGCGAAGCAGATCCAACGCATATCCGTTGGCTGGTCCGGGAGCCAGTCCCAGAGAGATGGCATGTCCGTCGTCTTTCGCTTTCGCGAGGGCATCCCAGGCTGCGGTGCTGCGAAATCCGGCGAGATCGGGATCCTGGAGAAGGAGCACATCGAACGAATCGATTCCAAGCGCTTCGAGCGACGATTTTACGGTCGACTCCACGTATTCGCCAAATTCGGATTCGTCGCGGGTTCCGGTGAAACGGGCTTTTGCGCTGGAATATCCATGACCGGATTTTCCGGCGACATAGCCGATGCTGCCAATGATGCAGAGTTCCTCGCGGGGAACGATGGAATTTCGAATCGCTTCGCCCAGAAGGCGGTCAGCCTTGCCGCCGCCGAGGGTATCTGAAGTGATAAAAGTACGAACTCCGGATTCCAGAGCGACCTGGAGTAACTCTGCCCCTGAATCCTCACCCTCAAGGTGATTCCACAAGCCCAGAGCAATTTGGGAAGGTTTCATAAGGCTTGATTTAGGTCTGCTGGAAGGAGTTGTCAAAAACCAGCCTGAAAGAGAGGATCCTGAATGTTATTCTTAAATTTATTGTTAATTATGGTAAATACATCTAAAATAGAGTGCTCTTACTCACTCTATGAAAGAATTTCCCCGCAATCGAGGCTTCAGCGTGATCGAAGTCCTAGTGACGATCGGGCTGTCGTCGATATTCTTCTCCGCCGCCGCTCTGATCTTCCAGAACGTCACGGCGAATCGAAAGGTGCTCGCCACCATTGAGACGATTCAACTGGGAGTGGACGATGCGTCCAGCAATGCCGTCATTCAGAACTTTTACAGTCTGGATGAGAACTCCATCGAGGTGTATTCGGCTCCCAATTTTGGTCGTGCCGCAATGGCAGCCAACCTGAGCGAGAACTTTCTCGACGATATGGCCAAGTCTTCAGCAGTGTTTTGCCTGGGACGCAACGGGTTGAATACGATTAGGGACCCCACGATCGCATATGCGAGCGGAAGCGCGACTCTGGACACTCCGGAAGCATTTCGACAGCATCTTCTGACGGTCAATGCCGCTGCGGCGGCG
>JBCDHN010000131.1:0-7283 GCA_038749915.1 Verrucomicrobiota bacterium
AAGTTGTAGCGGACATCTTCGGGATCTTTTTCCATGTGAGCCTTGGTCGTGGCGTCCTGCTGCCGGACTTCGATTGCGTCGATCAAACCGACGTTTTCAAACGCCTTGTTCCACATGAGGATGCCTTCGCGGACCCAGCGGCGATAGCGAATCGGGGTGGTGTGCTCAATGTAGAAGACGATTGGCTCCTTCGGCGGACTCAGCTTGAGGCTGGGATCGGCTTTTTCGAGATGCCAGCGGTTGATGTAACGTACCACGGTCTCGTCTTCCTTGAACTTGCCGAAGTCGACATAGGTGGTGGTGAAAAAGCCGATCCGCTCGTCAGCGCGACGCGGCTTGTAGTCCTTGTTTTCCGGGATCAGGCTGATGGAGTAGTGAAAGGTGCGGAGCTGTCCGTCGGAAGTTGGGACCTCGAGACCGATTTCGACGTTCTCGGGAAAGGCTTTCGCTGTTTTGATCGCGATGAGGTCTTTTTTGAGTCCGGTAGCTTTTCTGCCAAAGAATTTCCCGGCGTTCTCGATGAGCAGGGCATCGAGATCGATCAGTGGTCCTCCGTTTTTGACCATCGCCAGAATCGGGATATCAAGGAGCACCTTGTCGGTAAAGAGTCGCTTCACGCTGGCTTTGGACTCGTCGTCTCCCGTGGAACGCACTTCGAGGTTGGGCTCGATCAGCGCGATCCGCTTCCCGTATTGCCGCCAGTAGACATAGGCATCGCCAGCTTGAAGACCGGCATAGGAGTCACCGCTCGCAACGGTCAGGGCGATGTAGTGGCGCTGATTGGCGAAGCTTTTGGGAAGTTCGGCGAGAAGTTGCTGATCCTTTTTGCGCCGCCAGATCGTGTAAAAGCTTTTCTGGCCATCGAGCGTGGAAACGACTTTCTCGTATCCATCCGTAAACTTTTCGGCGGGAGGGAACTCAATTTTTGAGCTGCTGGAACTGGGAGAAGACGGATTGGAGCTTTGGGCATGAAGATTGACAGCAAGCAGGCCAATCACCAAAAGTGCGGAGAATATGGTTTTCATCAGGAAGAAGGGTCGGAAGAGGAGGGAATTCCAGTGAGACCGGTCTAATAATAAACACCAAAACGCCACCGGAGGCGATTATTGTTTGAGGAAAGGACGTCGGAAGGCTGGAAATCGGCAATTTTGGCTATTTTCGCCCGTTTTCAGCCGAGTTGACACCCGCCTGCCGTTCCCGTAAAATCCGCGCCCATGCCAGCCAAACTCCTCACTGCACCCGAACGCACCGGACGTACATTCGGGATTGCGCTTCGAGTGCTGGGAGTGATTGCCCTGATTCAGATGATCCTGATTCTGTGGGCCATGCTGATCCGATTCGATGGACGTCCGCGGATTGCGCCCAGCGCAACGAGTCGAGTCGCCGCCTTGCCCGCATCCCTTCCGCCTCCGGTTGCCATCCCGGAGCGAGTGACGCCCAGCGTGGTCTCCGAATCGCCGGGTGAATCGTCCGGGTCGGTTGCGGCGCCTCCCGAGGTAATAGTCGATCCTGTTTCGATCCCAGCCCCACGGCGCGACTCGAAACAGGAAATCCATCCGGCCCATCGCGTTCCGGATCCTGAAGCCAAAGGTTTGGTGGACCGTGGATTGCAACTTCGCGAAGAGGGCGACATCAATGGAGCGCTGGCCGAACTTAAGAAGGCGGACGCGCGAGTTCCTCAGCATCCCAAAATTCTTGCGGAGTTGGCGACGACCTACAGTCAGTTTGGCCAAACGGAAAAGGCCACCGGCTATTGGGAGCGGGTTCATCTGATGGGTTCCGCAGCCGCAGGAGCGTATTGGGACCTTGCCGACATGGCCCTGAAAGGGCATTCGCTCGACGATGCTTCCAACGTGAACACGGAACTCAAGATCAGTCGTCACGTGGCTCGAGGGTTGGAGTCAGGAGATGGGCAGAAGGTGATTCTGCGCATTCACACGGAGGCGTTGACGGATTCCCGGCTCGATGGACAGCAAATGTATCTCTATGTGTTCTTCTATGACTTGGCGGAGTTTCCCGGTGGGAGCCGTTATGAAGAAACGGTCGCCAAAATGACGCAACGACTCATCACCTCTCCGTACGATTGGAACAATGGGGAGGAAGAAGTGATCGAGGTTGAGTACTTTCTGAAAAAGCTGACCAAGGACCAGGAAGCGGCACTTGGGAAACGCCAGTATTTCGGCTACGTGGTCGAACTTTACTATCGTGATGTGCTCCAGGATGTGGTTGCCAGTCCCCGCAAGCTTTTGCGAAGCGGGGAACAGCCAACGGACGGAATTCCCTATCAAGGAAGCAGTCTTTTTCCACAATAACGAACTCAAAGACACAAGAAACCGACTTGGGAACGATGCATTGATAGAGGACGAGGATTAAGCTAGTGTTGCTTGGTTCTGGAGGGCTGTTACCACCACGCACCCAACTTCCCCCCTTTTGATTTCGACAATTCACTATGATTGCGCTGCTGCTAGACGAAAACGGAGATGATCGCACGAAACTTGCCGACGCATTGGTCGAGACGTTCGATTGCACGCTGTTCACCAGCGTCTCCCCGAACTCCGCTTTGGAGACCGCCAATGCGCTGGACGCGGTCGATGTGATGATCGCGGATATCCCGGCCGAAGGCGTGGATCAGGTTTTGGATGCCAGAACACAGATCAAGGACCGGTTCCCCAATGCGCTGGTGATCTTTTTGACCCGAAACGATCTGAGCAGTCATTACGAGAAGCTGGCCAAGGAAGAGGCGGTTTTCTACAAGCCGCTCGACAATCAATCCTTGTTTGACTGGCTGGATCGGGTTTTCCCGGGTAAGATGAAAAATTCGGCCGCCACGGAGCCCGCTGCTCCCAACCTGGATCTGACGGCGCCGGTTCAAATTTCGCCGAGTTCTGCGGCCGTTGCCGCTGCCAGTGAGCCGGCTCAGGTTCCTCCACCGCCACCACCTCCAGCGCCGCCTGTGGAAAATGCCGCTGAACCGGCTCCAGCCGCGGAACAACCAGCTCCACCGGCCCAGCCCGAACCTCCAGCGGCCCCACCTGCTCCGCCCGCACCACCAGCTACGGGCGGCGGTGATTTACCTCCTCCAATGCCGGTCGGAACGGTTTTGGGCGACTACGAGTTGTTGGATTTCCGGAACCGGGGTTCCACGTCTGATTCCTTTGTCGCGCTGCAGCGCTCGGTGGATCGCCGGGTGGGTTTACGCATGCTTCGTCCGGATTTTCTGTCGTCTGAATCGGCCAAGGAACAGTTTCGCGCTGAAGCCAAAGCACAGGCCACGGTCAGTCATCAGAAAATTGCTTCCGTGTTTGAGGCGATCGAGACGGACAGCGCCCTGTTCTACACGCAGGAGCTAATCGATGGAACCAGCCTGGCAGACATGGCTGCGGCCGGCCAAACTCTGGAAGAAGAAGAGCTGTTGGGGGTCGTGAAATCTGCCTCGCAAGCCTACAGTTACCTCTACGATGCGGAATTGGCCTACTTGCCGATTTGGCCGGAGCATATTTTCGTGTGCGAAGATGGATCGGTCCGTCTCGGTAACACCGTGCAAATGGACAAGCCGGAGAACCGCGTGCGTCAGTCCGAGCAGATCAAGAACCTGGCCAAAAGCTGTCATCCGGTCATGGATGATGACACCAAGATCAATGAGACGATTCCGACCTTGTTTTACGAGATGGCGGGGACGGCTGAGGACAGCGACGGGATTGAATCCTGGTCGGATCTACTTTCTGAAATCAAGTATATTGAGAACCAGTGGAAAGAACTGAGCGGGGGAATTACCCCAAAGCGTGCCGCCATTTACATGGGAGGAGTCATGGGAGCGTTGGTCGTGTTGCTCGGCGTCATCGCGCTTGGTGCACAGCTTTTCAAAGCGGCGACCAAGTCCAAGGTCCGGATTCAGGAGCAAATGGTGCGGATTCCGGCGGGTCCCTTTGTGTATCAAGATGGAATCACCTCGGAAACCGGTGAGTTCTGGATTGATGCCTATGAAGTCACGGTCGCTCAGTATGCCGAATTTCTGAACCATGTGAATTTGCTCGATGAGCAGCTGCGCAAAAAGTACGATCACGCCGATCAGCCTTCCTACAAGTCGTCCCACATGCCGGCGGGTTGGAACACCTTCTACAAGTATGCTCAGGAAGGGCGCAAATGGCCGATTGTCGACGGGGAGGAGACCTACTTCATAGACGTGGATCTCAACAGTCCCATGGTGATGGTGGATTGGTGGGACGCCTATGCTTATGCAACCTGGAAAGGCCGAAGACTCCCAACCGAACAAGAGTGGGAAAAAGCGGCGCGTGGTCGAAAAGGGAACATTTATCCCTGGGGCGATGAAATGGACTTCTCCAAGTTGAACTCCGGTATCGATTACGTAGCGCCGGGTGAGAAAAAGCGCACGGAAACGGGAGGTGAAGATTCCCCGGAAAACGACGAATCGATGGAACCTTCGATGGAAGGTGGCATGGAGGCCTCCATGGATGGGATGGACAGTATGGAAGGCGGAAGCATGGACATGCAAGGTGGCGGAATGGGAATGCAGGGAGGAATGACGGAAGCCGCTGATGCCAAGCCAGCTGAGACGATGGAGGAAGCGCCTGAAGAGTCAGAACCAGTTGCACCCACGGACGGGGAGCCGGTTGAGGAGAAAAAGAGAGCTCCTCAGCGGGATGGATTCAACTTCTGGTGTGGTGTGGATGTGATGGAAGAGGACATCAGTCCCTATCGCATCTTCGGCATGGCGGGCAACGTGAGTGAATGGACCGGAACCTGGGAACCCCACCCCAACGATCCCAGCAAACAGGTTCCGATTCGTCGGGGAGGATCGTTCCGCGACAAGAATCAACTGGAGTTGAGCACACGACGTTTTGCCAAAGAGGCGGGCGAATGGACTCTCTACGTTGGTTTTCGAACTGCTTCCGACAGCGCACCGGTCGTAGCCGAAGCCGAATAGAGATTGCCTCCAGGGCGTCTCAACTCGGTGCTTTCTCTGTCCCGGAAAGTAGTTTAACGTTGTCTTTCGCTAACATGCCTGCCCCTTGCTGATGAACAGAACCCTCGGCCTCTTTTTCGCCCTCGTTACCTTTGCGATCCTTTCGTCTGATTCGCATGCCCAGCTCTCGGTGCACATGAAGCCGACCAAAGACACGTATGTGGCCTATGAACCGGTGAAAGTGGTGCTGACGATCACCAATCGGGCGGGACGAGATGTGGTTTTGGCCGGTCGCGGGAGGTCTCCCTGGCTCACTTTCCAGGTTTCCGATGCTCAGGGTCATTTGGTCAGTCCTCGAAATCAAAACCAGTTTCAGCCGGTTCTGGTCCCTCCGGGGCAAAGCCTGAAGCGAACCATCACCGTCAATTCGATGTATTCGATGAGCCAGAAAGGCATTTATCGGATTCGCGCGAGTGTGTATTTCACGCAGTTGGACCAGTTCTTTAACTCCAAGCAGGAGACGGTCCAGATATCCGATGGGAAAAAGATGTGGCATCAGGTACTGGGCGTACCCGAAGGGAATCCCGGCGCAGGGACCTATCGACGATTCACCCTACTCAGTTTCAACACGGGTGCGGAAAAACAGCTCTATCTTCGGGTTCAGGACGAAAAATCCGGCGCTGTCATGACGACCTATTCCCTCGGTCAGGTGATCATGATTCGTGATCCTCAATGGTCGATCGACCTGGAGAATCGACTCCATATTTTGCATATGGGGGCCCCGCAAACCTATGCGCACAGTGTCATCGGAATCGATGGGACCATGGTTGCGCGAGAGGTCTATCGCGAAAAAGGCGGTGATCGACCGAAAATGATTTCGACTCCCGAGGGCGATATTGTCGTGGTGGGAGGCGTGTCAGAGCAGGATGAAAAAGCGAATCCTCTCAGTGAAAGTGTCCGGAAGTTGTCTGAGCGGCCACCTGGATTGCCAAAACCCGGAGGAAACATCGGGTCCGGCTTTCTAAACTAACAAGGTGCAAAAATTTCTTGGTTCTTGATGTGACAAACGCCGAATAGCGGCATCATTTCCATCGTCATGACCTTAGGAGGCAACAACCGTCCGGAACACGAGCCATTTACCGGCTCCAGTGAAGGCAAGGGTTGTTGCTCCAGCCTAGTTACTGTGGACAACCAAAACCTAACGCTGACAGAAAGGCGCTCCTTTCTTAAGCAAGCTTCGGCGGGCATCATTGGTGCTGCCGGGTCTTTTCTGCTTGCGCCAACTGCCCTCGCGGCAGGGAAGGTGAAGACTGTCGTCATCGATGCCGGTCACGGTGGGCACGACGTGGGGGCCCACGAAGGAAGGGTTTTTGAGAAGCACCTCAACTTCGATGTTTCGCGGCGCTTGCAGATCCAGCTGAAGCGCAAGGGCTATCGCACGGTGATGACGCGCAACCGGGATGAGTTCATCCCCCTTCTGACCCGCGCCAGCATTTCGAACAAGTATCGCGACAACATTTTCGTCAGCATTCACTTCAACTCAGCCTGGAGAACGACCGCTGTCGGAATCGAAACGTTTTACTACGGCTACGCCGGTTATCAGTTGGCGAGCAAGGTGCATTCCAGCATTATCCGCAAGCTCAAGCCGGAAGATCGGGGAGTGAAGCGGCAGCAATTTTCCGTGCTGCGGAATACCAAAGCTCCGGCCATTTTGGTGGAGGGTGGCTTTATCAGCAATGCCAAGGAACGGCAACGTTGCTTGCAACCGTGGTATCGCCAAGCTCTGGCAGAAAGCATTGCTTCCGGGATTTCCAGTTACGATGCAGCGTCGTCCCGCGGGCGGCTTTGAGCGTCTTGACCGGAGCGGACTGGGATTCTAGATTTGGGCACCGATGTTCCGATGATCCTGACTTGTGCCCAGATGAAAGCTGCGGAAGAAGCGCTTTTCGCCACAGGTGTTGAGGCGGAACCTCTGATGGAGAAGGCGGGATTGGGCTGCGCCCGGGCGATTCATCAGTTCTTTCCCAAGCCTGGCAAAGCAACGTTGTTTATCGGGAAAGGACACAACGGGGGCGATGCCGCGGTGATCGGCCGTCACTTGAGAACGGCTGGATGGTCCGTGGAAAGCCGACTCGGTGGCGCTGAAACCGATTTGGCGCCCCTTACGCGGAAGAAACTGGCCGAATTGGACGCGACGTCGCAACCCCTTGTGCGAGAGCTCGAAAACCCGGTTCAGCTTCAAGTTGATGGGTTGTTGGGAATTGGCGCAAGTGGTGCCCTGCGCGGCTCCCTCAATGGTTTGGCTGCGGAGATGAACGAAAATCGGCTCTCGGGGAAAGCGGTTACCGTTGCCATCGAC
>JBCDHN010000132.1:0-7261 GCA_038749915.1 Verrucomicrobiota bacterium
ACGGAATGAGTGGCCAGCTAAAGACCTTCCTGGATCGTTCCTTTTGCTACTATGCAGCTTCGCATCCCAGAAGTGAGGAATACGCGAAAACGATGTGTGGTAAAAAGTTGGGCCTTCTCATCAGTTCAGAAGAATCGTATCCGGCCGCCCCCATGGGAATCGTTCACTCGATTCAAGAGTTCTCACGTTATACCAACTCAGAATTTGTTGGCGTAGTACAGGGGATTGGCAATAAACGTGGCGATGTGGACTCAGATCCCTGTAACCCGATTGAAAATGCGCGCAACTTGGGCGCGACGATGTTTGATCGCTTTTACACCGACTATCGAATGGACACGCCTCGAGCAGGTTCGGTGTGGAACAACCTTCAGTCCTGAAGATCGTTTTCTAACACGATTCGATACCGGGCATTCCCTGCCTCTAATTCGGCGAAGGCGGCATTGATTTCGCTGAGCGGAAACGATTGCGTAATCGGAGCGATCCGTTTGCGAGCGCAAAAACCCAGCATGGTTTGGACAAGAGCAGGACTTCCCAACGGACTTCCGGTCAGCGATTTCTGATGTTCAATCAGGGGTTCAGAGGAAGTCTCGATCGGCGGAACCGCTCCCACAACATGGAGCTTTCCCTTTCGTTTCAGCATCGTCATATAGGCAGGCCAATCGAGAGCGACGTTCACGGTTACCAGAATCATGTCAAAACAACTACTCAACTTGGCCAATGCCGCCGAGTCGCGGGAATTTACAAAGTGATCCGCCCCCAAACTTCGCGCTTCCTCTTCCTTTGCAGGATTCGTTGAAAATGCGGTGACCTCACATCCCCAGGCTGAAAGAAACTGCAAGGCCATGTGCCCCAATCCTCCTATCCCTATCACGCCCACATGATCCGTAGCCACGATGTTGTTCTGAACGATGGGGTTGAACACCGTGATCCCCCCGCAAAAAAGAGGACCAGCAACCGACGCATCCAACGTTTCCGGAATTGGCGCGCACCAGATTGCCTGGGCTCGAACCCGGCTCGCAAATCCGCCATGCCGCCCCACAATAGTCCCTTCAGCGCTGGGACAGAGATTGTGATCGCCGCCCATACAGATTGGACACGTCAGACAGGCGCCTGAATACCACCCCAGTCCCACTCGCTGCCCAACTTCCAGGTGCTGAACGAATTCGCCTTTGCTTGTG
The DNA here is from genome assembly GCA_038749915.1 of Verrucomicrobiota bacterium. Classification (GTDB taxonomy): domain Bacteria; phylum Verrucomicrobiota; class Verrucomicrobiia; order Verrucomicrobiales; family DEV007; genus JBCDHN01. Next base: position 1,179 of record JBCDHN010000132.1, read on the forward strand.
ACTCGACCAACAACCTCGTGACCTCCGACGAAGGGGTATTGCGTGATCCCCCAATCATTGTTCTTCATGCTGAGGTCGCTGTGACATAGCCCACAACTCTCTACCGAGATCTCAACCTGATCAGCCTCCAATTCCTCCGGAAGATCGATCTCAGTTTGTGAAAAAGGAAGATGGGGAGCCGTAGTGGAGAGAGCCGCAGTTTTCAACGGGTTAGTATGAAGCATAGGCCGTGCCAATATCACTATAATTGGTACATTTATTGCTTCCCCAGAAGCTAAATCGAACAACCCAAACGTCTTATGCCAATCGTCAATGAACAACAGGTGCGTAGTGCGTCTTCTTTTAATGCGAAACTCAACGACCTCCAAATCCCTCGATGGCAGCGGGGAGAGCCGGAGCTCTCACTCGACGACATTCTCGCCGAGATCCAGCGCATTGCCGATCTCCCGCTGGAGGAGGCGACGACCCTGCCGAAAGAAGCTTTCACCAGCGATGAGTTCTTCGCCTGGGAAATCGAAAATCTGTTTCGCCCTGACTGGATGTGTCTGGCCCATGTCTCGCAGATTCCCAAGTCCGGAGACTTCATCAACGTTGAGTTGTTCGACGAACCTTTGTTGGTCGTTCGAGACAAGTCCGATAATATTCATGTGCTATCCCGGGTCTGCCCCCATCGCGGAATGGACATCATGCCTCCCGGCTTCGGACACGATGGCCACGGTCCGGCTGAGTTCCGCCAGGGAGGTGAAAATCGGGGCCACTCTCGCATTTTCCTCTGCCCCTACCACTCCTGGACGTTCGAGCTCGACGGACAGCTCAAAGCCTGTCCCGAAATGCAGAACGCCAAGGGCTTTCAACGCTGCGAATGGGGATTGAGAGAGTTCCAGAGCGAAGTCTGGAACGGCTTCATTTTTGTGAATCTGGACGGGAATGCGCAAAGCACGGTTGCCGAGCAATACGCCAAGTTTGGCGAACAGATCCAACCGTGGAACTTGGGGGAAATGGAAATGATTTTCGAAACCCATTGGGAAGTGCCCTGCAATTGGAAAGTGCTGACGGAGAACTTCATGGAGTCCTACCATCACGCAGGCACGCACATGAAAACCCTCCAGAAAATCATGCCCGCCAAAGGCACCTGGAATGAGGGTGAGGAAGCTCATTTCATCCGCTGCCATCTTCCCTACGGAGAAAAAAGTCGGAAGGCGATTGTTGAGGCGGAAGCCAACAGCGAAATTTGGGATGCGTTTCCCCCCGTCGAGGGTCTGAACGATCAACAGCGCCATGAATGGGGCCTCTATCTGGGCTTTCCGCTGTTTACCTTCCTCGTCGCTCCCGACCAGGCTGTTTGGTATCGTATCGAACCCATTTCCCCCGGGCTGGTGAGGTTGATGACTACCGTCTTGGTTCCCAAATCAACGGTTGAGCATCCTGACTACGAGAAAATGTATGAGCGTGCGATCACTGACGCGGTAGGATTTCACCTCGAAGACATGGAGGTTCTTTCCGCTGTTCAACGCAGCCTTCACTCCCATGGATTTCAGCGTGGAAGGCTCAGCCATTTGGAAATGTCGGTTTGGCTGATTCAGCGCTATCTTGCGGCACGATCGCGCGGCACCTATCCAACGCTCGATCGCCCAGCGGCCCCCAGCCAACGATGAAGGGAAGGCTGGACGGCAAGGTTGCGCTGATCACAGGCGGAGCCTCCGGTTTGGGACGCGAAATCACGAATCGCTTTTCGGCTGCCGGAGCCCGGGTTGCAGTTCTCGACCAGCGTTTTGACGACACTGACAGCGGAGACTTTCTCGCGATTGAGGGTGACGTAAGTCAGAAGCAAGACCTCGAACAAGCTTTCGAGAAAGTCATCGATTGGGCGGGCCAAATAGACTGTCTCGTCAGCAATGCCGCAATCCAACCTCATGGAATTTCTCTCACCGACACAACTCCCGATCTGCTCGAGCTTGTCTTCAAAGTGAATTCGCACTCGGTATTCTACGGAATTCAGTTGGCCGCAAAGTTCCTCGAATCGGGCGGTTCCGTGATCAACTCCAGTTCATTTGTCGCCTCTACCGGTGTTCCCAACTGCCCAAGTTATGCGGCTTCCAAAGCTTCGGTGGATCACCTGACCCGGATTGGTGCCATTGAACTTGGGAAACGCCAGATCCGGGTCAACGCCGTAGCTCCGGGACTGATTCTGACGCCCGCGGTAACACAGATTCCCGACAATCCTGAGCCTGCATTCATGGAGGAACGAACTCCGCTGGGAAGGGCAGCAACCCCTGAAGAGATTGCGCCTGTTTACGAATTTCTGGCGTCTGATGACGCCCGCTTTGTGACCGGGGCAATTCTTCCGGTCGACGGAGGAGTGAGCGCGGGCTGGAACCACTATGACCTGACACCACCACTCGAGTGGGTTGATGGAACCTGGGAAGGAAGCCGTTCGTGAACCTCCCCGAATGCGTCCCTATTCCTGAAGGAACATTTGTCATGGGTTGCTGTTCTGATGACAAGTTCGGCAACTCTCACGAGCTGCCCAACGTCGAAGTTTCCATCCAGAGTTTCGCCTTGGCCAAGCATCCTGTCAGTGAAAAAGAGTTTGCTGAGTTTCTGGGACAAGACTCAGAAAATCCGACGCTTCCTTTGGTCAACGTCAGCTGGCATGAAGCTTCGGACTACTGCCATTGGCTCGGAGACGAAAGCGGAGAAACCTATCGCTTACCCACGGAATCAGAATGGGAATATGCTTGCCGAGCCGGGACCACAACACCGTTCCCCAGCGGATTCATGTCCAGCCCGGAACAGGCAAATTGTTATTACGATGAGATGGGCAACCGGATCGGCGTTGGAAAACGCCTTCCCCGCAGTTGGGGACAACCCAACCCCTTTGGCCTCCATGACATGTTGGGAAATGTTTGCGAATGGGTTGAGGATGACTGGGTGCCTGATTTCGAAAACCTCGATCCAGAAGGTGCCGCTCAGCGCTCGACTACAGAAATGAAAGTGATCCGAGGCGGGGGATGGGATTCAATGCCTCGTTTGGCACGATCCAGCTTTCGGGATTTTCTCTCTCCATCATCGCGAAGGGACAACCTCGGATTTCGAGTCGCCAAAGATCTATGAACATTCCGAAATTCCAACCTGAACCACGATTCACCTGGCCCAACGGTTGCAAAACCGCAGCGATGCTGTGCTTTGACGTCGATGGCGAAACAACGGCGCTGTCTGAGGATCCCAACCTAGTAAGCCGGATCACGACCATGTCACAGTGCAGCTATGGTCCATCCATTGGAGTCCCTCGAATCCTTGGATTACTGAAGCACTATCAGGTTCCCGGCACCTTTTTCATTCCTTCATGGGTTGTGGAACATCACCCCCGGATGACGGAAACGATCGCCGAACACGGCCATGAAATTGGCGCCCATGGTCACCTTCACGAGAAGCTACCAACGCTGTCTCCCGATGAGGAGGAGTCCATCCTGGAGAAATCGACGAACATCCTTGAGGACGTCGTCGGAAGTCGGCCCATTGGCTTTCGGGCACCCTGGTTTGAGCTGAATCCCGGGACGCCCGACCTGCTCAAAGATCACGGCTTTCTCTACGACGCCAGCATGATGAACGACGACGTTCCCTTTCTCCATGAAAACGGCCTCGTCGAAATCCCCGGACAATGGATGCTGGAAGATTGGGAGCAGTTCGCCTTCAACGCCGATCCGGCTTGGGGAATGATCCCCGAAGACTGCGAGAAGGTGTTCCAACTGTGGTGGCGAGAATTTGAAGCGATGCGCGACTACGGCTGTTGTTTTGTCCTCACCCTTCATCCATGGCTCAGTGGCCGCCCTTCCCGGGTCCAGCTGCTCGAACGAATCATCCGCGGCCTGCTTGAAACCGGGGACACCTGGATCACCACGGGTACTGAACTCGCTCGTTACGTGCTTGAGAATCCAGCGGCCAGACTCGAAATCGACTTCGACAAATCATGCAGCTGAAAATTTTCAAACCACTCTGGGGGCACGATGGCACGGTTGAAGACGCGATCCACCAAGCCGTGGCGGCCGAATTTGACGGAATAGAAGGTCAGGTTCCTGAAGACAAAGACGAGCGTTCGCGGTTGAAGGACCAGCTTGCTGCTGCGGATCTTGAAATGATTGCAGAAATCTACACGGGAGGATGGTATGTCCCCTCCCCCCACGCCACTCCGGCCGATCACCTCAAAGATTTACGCAAGGGCTTGGAGCGAAGCTTGCCAATGCATCCCCTGTTCGTGAACACGCAAACGGGCCTCGATGCGTGGCCACTGAAGGTCCAGGTCGATTACTTTCGCCAGTTGATCGAGCTCGAAGCAGAATTCCAAACCACCATCACCGTGGAAACGCATCGCAGCCGCTCAACCTATAATCCATGGGTAACCGCTGAGCTCATCCGCGAATTGCCCGACCTTAAACTGAACCTGGACTTCAGTCACTGGTGCTGCGTTGCGGAACGCCTGGTGATGAACAATGACCCGGATCTCCTGAAATCGTTCGGTCAGAACTGCTGGCACCTTCATGCGCGGGTAGGCTACGACCAGGGTCCCCAAGTCCCGGATCCAAGGGCACCGGAGTATTTCGAAGCGGTTTCCGCGCACCTTGACTGGTGGAAGCAAATGTGGGCATGCCTCGCGCTTCGTGGCTTTCAAACCATCACCATGACACCAGAGTTCGGTACCGATGGCTATCTGCATCTGCAACCCTACACCCAAGAACCGGTGGCCGACCTGTGGGACGTCAACCAATGGATGGGCCGGGAACTGCGGCAGGTATTTTCAGGATGGTGCGAAGACTCTACTCCACATCATCATTCAACGCCGTCATCCGAAGGATAGGGATGGATTCTTCTTCCGAAGAAGAAGCGCTTTTCGGATGAATGAGTTCTTCAAGGCGTTGCTTCGTGGCGAGGAACTCCGGACCAATGAATTGTTCGACGGAACGTGGGCGAGGCACGGGAACTTCGATCATCTCCGCAACTTGGCCGGGGTTGGGACTGAGAACCAAAATCCGATCCGAAAGGTAAATCGCCTCATCCAAATCGTGAGTGATGAAGAGAATGGTAATGTCCACGTTCTTCCAGATCTGAAGGAGGTAGGCCTGCATATGGCATCGAGTCTGAGCATCCAACGCTCCAAAGGGCTCATCCATCAGCAAAATCCGTGGTTGGTTGGCAAGCGCCCGCGCAATAGCAACGCGCTGCTTCATACCACCGGAAAGCTGGTGCGGGTAGGAATTCTCAAACTTCGAGAGCCCGACGAGATCGATCCACTGCCGAGCTTCACTCTCTGCTGAAGTGCCACCCCGTCCGGTCATTTGCAATCCAAAGACCACGTTATCCTTCACCGTCAGCCATGGGAACAACGTGTAGCTTTGGAAGACCATTCCGCGATCGGGGCCTGGTCCCGAGACGGGATTGCCATCCAGGATCACTTCTCCGGAAGTTGGTGTTTCCAGACCGGCCAAAATTCGAATCAAGGTCGACTTTCCGCATCCGGACGCCCCCAGCACACACATGAACTCCCGATGATACACATTGAAGTTCACATCTCGGAGCGCTTCCACCTCCCCGCTCGTGCCATTGAAGACTTTCCCAAGGTTCCGAACATCCAGTTCGACGTCGCGCTTTTTGAGGCGATCAAAGCGCGCCGCAACGTCTGGGTCTTGATCGAGGTAGTCTGGTAGTTGGAGTGTCTGAACCATTGCAGAAGGAAGTTGGTTGTTTCAGTCAGGAGCAGGTTCCGCGCCAATATCCGATAATCTTGCTTTGCTGGCACAATAATTGCTCCAACAGTTGGTAATACTTTTGGAAAAATAAGTATGAACGAAGCAACTTCCAACCTGAACCACATCGATGGAGTGAAACGCATCACGGTTTCACTTTTGCCCGAGGTTTACGACGCGCTCGATCGCCTCATCGATCAACGGGGATTTCAAAGCCGCTCTCAAGCCGTGGCCGAGATGATCCAACAGAGTGCACTGGAACATCGCCGTGAATTGGGAGATGAAGTCATGGCCGGCACCATCACTCTGTTTTATGACGAGTCACGCCCTGGGCTGCTGCAG
>JBCDHN010000133.1:0-7246 GCA_038749915.1 Verrucomicrobiota bacterium
AAGACCTTCTTGCCTCCGGATGTCTCGACCTCAACATGGCAATGGACGCCGCCGAGGAATCCATGAAGCTTTATGAGTCCGGCGATGTGCTGTTTCCGGAAAAGATCGTCCAAATCTTCAATGATGATACCCAGGAAAGAATCAACTGCTTGCCGGCAACCTTTCGTTCCAAGAACATCTGCGGCGTAAAGTGGGTTTCTGTCTTCCCTCCCAATCCCGTGAAGCATGGAATTCAAAACCTGTCGGCGGTTATTATCTTATCCGAGATCGAGCATGGATTTCCCGTTGCCTTTATGGAGGGAACGCTGTGTTCTAACATGCGGGTCGGCGCAATGGGAGGACTGGCTGCGAAACATCTTGCGCGAAAGAATTCTGAAGTCATTGGATTCCTTGGTGCCGGCGAACAGGCGAAGATGCATCTCATCGCCATGAAAACCGCCATTCCCACACTCAAGACCTGTCGCGTTGGGGCCAAGACGCCGGACGAAGAACAGCAGTTTGTCGATGAAATGGGACCCATTTTTCAAGACATGAAAATTACGGGCGCTATGACGAAACTCGAGGATGCCGTTTCCGACGCCGATATCATCGTTACCGCGACAAGCGCTCAAGCCCCCCTGCTGAAAGCAGAATGGATGAAGCCCGGTGCGTTCTACAGTCACGTTGGCGGATGGGAAGACGAATACGAAGTCGCCATCCAGTGTGACAAGATCGTCTGTGATGATTGGGAAACCGTAAAGCACCGCACCCAGACACTAAGCCGCATGTATAAGGACGGCCGACTCTCCGATGATGATATCCACGGCAACCTGATCGATCTTATTCTGGGCAAAGTTCCCGGCCGCGAAGATGACGATGAGCGGACCTATTTCAACGCCGTGGGGCTCGCGTTTGCCGATGTTGGAATTGCCAATGCCATGTATGAACGCGCCCTGGAGGTCGGCATGGGCCAGGATTTGAAGATCCAAAAAAAAATGATCTTTGAGCACCCGGAACTTAAAGACTGGGTTAGGCTCTAAGGGATCTATTGACGAAACACCGCTGGGGCGGATGCCTCACGGCGCCTGATTGCCGGCCGGGTACGCCACAGGAGTCGCACCCAACTCACGAATGGTTCGTCCGCGCAACGCATCCCAGGGAGAACGTACCAAACTTGAAATCGCTGCGTCCAATACCTTGCCTCGGATCTTCTCCTCTTCTGCCAATGAAAACACAGCTTCAGCTCCCTTGATGTTATAACAGAGAGCCTCAACTGCGGCGACTTGTTTCAGGAGAGACTGGCTCTTATCCACAACAAGAAAGACAAGAGTCTCGTTTGCAATCGGATGGTCGCATTGTCCCATCAACCGAATGAATTCCTGAGCACGCGGTTCCGGTCCCTTCAACAGACTGGAAACCAGCTCCGAATTTTTCATCAATAGTTGCACCGCACGAAGCGCTTCTGGAGAATCAGGTTGCGAGAGTGCGTACTCCAATAGCTCGTTGTCCGCGGTCCGAATATTCAACGAGTCGACCAATCGAACCAGCTCGGGTCGTCCCCGCTTGTTCCCAATCAAACTGCGAATCCGCCCTATGCGTTCTGGCTCTCCGGCAAGGTCTTCGTATCGAAGATCAACCGCTGCCGCGTAGGTCAACTTCAGGTCGCGAGAATCGAAGACTTTCAACAATGCCAATCGAGCTTGATCCTGATCCTGAAAATGCATTGCTCGAATATAGCGTTCGAAAGGATCGACCGTCTCCTCGCTGTCGAGCGCCAACTCCGCCAGGAGATTTGGTGTTTTGACAGAGCGACTACGCCAAACAATATCCCGATTCGGGCCCGAATCCCAACTTGGCCCAACCCGATTCAACCAGGCAGCCAGCCGAGCATCCCAGTCGAGATCCGCCCCGATTCCGAGGGCTTCAAGATACCAGCGATCACCGGCACTGTATTGCAACGCCAATTCGGTCCATATATTATCGGCCGACCGGCCTTTGAGATAGCGTAACGCAAGTGCACACTCACGGCGCACCAGAGGAGAAGCGTCTCTCGAAAGGGAATGAATGGTCGCCAACACGGAAACTCCACTGGAGCGTGCCATCCGTGGTGCCATTGCTCGTATGTCTTCCTCGCGATCCAAGCTCGCCAAGGCGATCGCCTCCCGAGCCTTTCCGGGAAGTGAAGCGTGAAGCCAAAGCCCGCGCGCGCGAAGACGGGGATTTGCATGCATCAAGAGTCCGCCCAGAACCGATTTCTCTCCCAACCCAACCAACGTGGCCCATCCACGAAATCGCGCGGCCAGGTTGGGACTCATCAATGCCTGGATCGCACCTTCTGGAGACTCCAGATCATACATGATTCGGATATAAGGTTTGTCCTTCGGTGCGATGCGATAGATACGACCGTGTGACACATCACTCATCCCGCTTTCGACCGACTCAGGATCATACCAATCGCAGAGAAAGAGAGATCCATCCGGAGCTGTGGAAACATCCATTGGTCGAAACCATGGATCCCTTTCACCGTTGATCATCAACGCCGATTCTCCCTCGTAGCCCGCTCCCAGCTTTTTGCTCGCGGTTGAAATGACCTGTCCTTTGCTGACGTCGCAGAAAATCAGTTGATTCTGGTAGCGGCCGGGTAAGGCGCCACCTTCGTAAATCAACATTCCCGCGGGTGTCCCTTCGCCTGTCGTGAGAAAGCTGGGAACAACACCGGGATCATTGCCGTGCCAATGTTGAAGATCTGGAGAACTCGCCTTTCCCAGTCTCCAATCTCGCCAATTGCTTCCATCCTTCTCGTCGCGATACCCAAAATTGCCGTACTCCATCACATAGTTCACCCGTGAGGCTGAACTTCCGGGGTCGCCGCCATCCCCCTGCCAAACCATACCGAACGAATCAATCGCGACTTCTATATTGCCTCGAAAATTGTGGCCAATCACTTCGAGATTACTGCCGTCCGGGTCACATCGAAACACCATCCCTCCGTAGTAGGGGCTTCCATCGTCAATCACCGGATGTCCAGCCTTGTCCACCACAATTTTCCCATCGGGACCACTAACCTTTTTTCCTGTGTTCCCAAAACTCCAATAGAGTTTTCCGTCCGGCCCAAACACAAAGGAGTGAGCAGATCGGATGCTTTGCTCAATACCCGTATGGGTAAACATGATTTGCTTCGTATCAGCACGGTCATCACCATTGGTATCGGTAAAGACAATGATATTGGGAGAACAAGCCACGATGACTTTATTGCCTAGAACCGTGATACCCATCGCTGAGTCCATGTCCGGTCCCTGATAGAACACCGTCGACTTGTCAGCTTTCCCATCCGCATCCGTATCGTCGAGAATAAGGATGCGGTCACCCGAGGGACGATGCGGCTGCTCGCTCTTGTAGTTGGTGACCTCACAAACCCAGACTCGCCCGCGTTCATCAATATCCAGGCTGGTTGGATTTACCAACATGGGCTCGGAAGCAAAGAGGCTTACCTCCAATTCCTCAGCCGGGACAAGAGCCTCGACGGCCTCATCCGGAGACAACTGACCGTAGACGGCGTTCGTCCCGAAAAAACCGACTACCGCGATAAGGCAGCTGATGATGAGGTGGTAGTTCGTGTTTATCACGCTCCGGTGATTATAACGAAGTCGCTGCTCCCGTAAATACTGAACCACTCCTCAAATTGCCTCATTAGCGCCAACAAGCGCGCTTCCCAGTCATAATCGGCGGAAGTCCAGCCAACTCGCAACTCGAAAATTACCCGCAACTCATGTCATCCTGAGCTTGTCGAAGGATTACGATTTACCGCATTTCCGCCGATGGGTATTAGTCCCAAAGCCCAAGACGAACGAGGCGGCTGATGGTCACCACCCACTCGTGCGGATCGACTTCACTAGGCTGCCATTTCAGTTCCACCACCGCTGCGAGGTCCCCCTCGTTTCGATAAAAGGCGCTCTGCAATTCTTCCAGAACAGGAGAATCAACCGGAACCGCCACCACTCCGGGAGCGCCGGAATAAAAAGGCAGTCGAACCTCAAAAAACAGAGCTGGTTCTTTGAAGTTCTCGCTGATGGAGGTGACTTCCTGATCGGTTTGGCGAACCATTACCCGGAATTCGCGGGTGCTTCCCTGGTCCGGTCCGGCGAGAAATCGATGAAGCGCATTCTCGCGCATTTGTCGGTACAGACCAAAATCAACCTTTGCCGCGCCGTTGGCTTGATGAACGATCAAAACCCGATGTGGCAACGAGACCGGCTGTATTACATCAAACAGGCTGATCCACTGCCCCCGATCAGCTTGCCGGGTCTCAACATGATTGATCTGGGGCTCACCCTGATGGGCAAGAGGCTCCAGAAAGTAAAAGTCACGTAGCTGATGGCTATTTTTCTCAGGGTTCAGGATCCAATGACTCTTTCCCTCCAACCTATCGGCGGAAAGAAACGCTCGCACGGTCGCTTCGCCAAGTTCAGCACGAGTCGGCCCAGATGATTCTCCGATGGCCATTGGTTTGTTGGGAACAAATTCGGTGACTGGATCAAACGTTTGTTCCTCAACCGGATCGATTGAGATCGTTGGAGCCGGCACCAGCTCTTCGTCGGCTTTGAAGGCTGGTTCGATGGTTTGCGGCTCGATCGATTCATTGCTCACCTTTGCCATCGACGGACTCTCAATGGCTTCTTCAGACGGAGAACTTGCCAAAGGAGCTTCCGGATCCCGATCTCCAGTCGATTGACCGATCAGAAACAGGGAAAACCCACCCAAGATCAGGCTCGCCGCGATTCCAATACCCACGATCCGGCGCTTCCGGTTGGTTCCCCTCATCCTGACCGTGGCTGGCTTCACCTCGCTGGGATCCACCAAATACTCCATCCGGACGAGGTTCTTCTCGGGAACAGACCTCGTGCTCTTTGTTGCCTGCACGCCTTCAAGATCGTTCTGCCCGCTGACTTTGGGTGGCCATCCCAATAAAGACGGCGGGGGACAGAATTGACCCGCCAACTTCGCCCGAACATTGCCATCTCCATCCTGCCCGGCAATGATGCGCGTACCACACGTCGGGCAGGGGCCTTCGGTGCCGAAGTTGGCTCTTCCAATCGAAAGCTCCTCGTGACATCCGGGACAAAGGACATAATACGTTTCCCCAGATGGCTTGTTCTGAGGAGTCGGAGTTTTGAGAACACCGGCCTGAAATCCCAAAACCTCCAGAAATCGCGCCGTAGCCGCATCGGGGATCCGATGAGGATCGCCATCCTTGCGAGAGAAGTTGTGATCCGGAATTGACATAATGACTGGAATAAAAAGAGGGAACTCGGCTATCCTGCTTATCATTATTATAGCTGCAAGTAGAATTTTGTAAAACTTAGTTTTATTAAATCTTACAGAATACTTAACTAAACTCGGCGGGCACAGTTCGAATCTCGATAATCAGGTCTGAACAAGCCTTGAGGAGAAGCTGGCCAAATTGGTTGATTTGCTAGGGAGGACGCTTCACTTTTCGGGCAGAAATGGCCCCAAATCCCGTCCAACGAATCATGCAATCCCCTTCAGCTTTAGTAATCCTGATTTCAGGCCTCCTCCTCTCGAGTTGTGTCAGCCAAGAAGCCCCGGCATCGGGTGCTGCAACGACGATGGGTCAACGCATCAATCTCACCCAGGACGCCAAACAGAAAATCGGTCGCAAAATCTGGCTCAACGAAAGCAGCGGCACTGTGGAAGGATTAACGAGCTGGAACAAAAATGAGTATTTTGCGAGCCTCGGGATCGGACACTTCATCTGGTATACCGCCAAGAAGCCGGGGCCGTTTGACGAAAGCTGGCCCAAGCTGATCGCCTTCATGAAACAGCGGAATGTTGCGATGCCAGAATGGATCGCGACCACGAAAGACTGCCCATGGAACAGCTACGAAGAATTTCACGCAGCCAAAAACAGCGCGATGATGAACGAGCTGAGAGGATTCCTGAAGCACACGATCGACGTTCAGACCGACTTCATTGTTCATCGCCTGCAGAGCGCCCTTCCCAAAATGAAAGCGCAAGCAGCCAACACAGCTGCGGAACGGTCGAAACTGGAACGCAACTTCTACGCTGTCGCCAGCAGCCCCCAGGGTGTTTACGCCCTGATCGACTACGTCAATTTCAAGGGTGAGGGTATCAAGCCGGAAGAACGTTACAAAGGACAGGGCTGGGGGCTCGCTCAGGTTCTGCTCGAAATGGAGGGTCAGCCGAACGGAGTTGCGGCCTCAGTTGAGTTTGGAAATTCAGCCAAACGGGTCCTGACCCGCCGGGTTGAAAACGCAAAGCCCAAAGATGAATCCATGTGGCTGCGCGGGTGGTCGAACCGCTCGGAGACCTACAAGAAACCGTTGTAGCATTCCGCCTGAATGACGGAGGGATAAAGTCGTGTTAGGGCTTTGGAGTGGACATCACTCCAAATATTTACCGAATCGAATCTCCCTTCGGCGAAGAAGCGTTATTGGACCTACCAAAGCAACAATTCCAAACGGACTGGTTTGGAGAGGAGCTTGGATCCAAGGCGGAATTTTGCATTGCTGCGACTCCTGACGCGCTGCTATTTTTGGTGGTTGTGGAGAATTCTCCCATTTTCACCAACCACCCTCCTGGAACATTCGCGGAGAATTTGTGGGAAAAAGATGTGGGGGAATTGTTTATAAGCCAGGCTCAGGGCTTCCCGTATCAGGAATGGAATGTCAGTCCGGCAGGGGCGTGGTGGTCTCAGCGATTCAGCGAAACACGAATTCCTGACCCCTATTTCGTTCCTGACAAATCCACGATCGCCCGGACGGCCCCATGCGGCAACGGCTGGGTTTCATGGATGCAAATCCCTTACAATGAGGATCTTTTGAGCACATCAAGAATCGATGTAACCATGATTTTGACAGATTCGGAAGGGCAACGCCGCTTTCTCAGTTGTCGCCCGGAACCTGACATTGCTCCCGACTTTCATCGCCCTCAGGCCTACCAAACCCCAAAGATCATACATTTTTCCTGATTTTTTTGAGAATGATATTGCACTCATTCTTGAGAACCGTATCATACCGGACAACCAAATTTGCAAAAACTCGCCTCCCGACTCACCACGGTCCCAGCAATTTTTTGAACTCGTTTTCTAATTTGGTATCGCGTTGGCGCGCGATGCCTGTCTGTGGTGTAACTGGGTTAACTAGCGCCGCTGCACGGGCGAGTGGTTGTGCAGCGGAGCACGCTCGCAGTCTCGCCATCGGAAACGGTGGCGAGGCTCTTTTTTGCC
>JBCDHN010000134.1:0-7214 GCA_038749915.1 Verrucomicrobiota bacterium
ACCACCCAGTCTCGCCACGGCCACATGTCGCGTGGACCATCAGCGTGCATCACGCTGGTATCTCCGTAGCGGGCGGCATCAAGCCACATCAATGCCATTCGCTCGCCAAAATGAGGCGAAGCAAGAAGTCGATCGACCTGTTTCTCATAAGCGTTGGGAGATTGATCTTTAAGGAAGCTGGAGACCTCATCTGGAGTCGGAGGAAGCCCGGTGAGATCGAAACTGAGCCTGCGGAGGAGGGTGCGGCGGTCAGCACTGGGCGAGGGGTGCAATCCTGCTTTTCTCAAACGTTCGCCAATGAAGTGATCAATCAGATTGGAGGACTCCGGATGATTGACCTTGCGCGGAGCGACAAACGCCCAGTGGTCGTTCCACTCTGCTCCTTGTTCAATCCATCTCCGAAAGAGTTCTTTTTCAGCAGGTTGAAGCGTTTTTGGCGACTTCGGTGGAGGCATGACGTCGACCGGATCATCGGAGATAATCCGGAGCCAGGCTTCACTGGCATCGAGGTCCTTTGGCACAAACGCCACCAAGCCATTATTGTCACCAAAAGCCTCTTCTCTCAGATCGAGTCTCAAGTCCGCCTTTCGATGCTCCTCGTCAGGGCCGTGGCAGTGAAAGCATTTATCACTGAGAAGTGGCCTGATATCCCGATTGAAGTCGATTGGGTCGTCCGCCGCAGCGATACTTCCAATCGCGAAAACAAGGTACGATCCAGGGAGTTTGAGTCTCATCGGGGTATTCACTGCCTCAACTCGACGAATCTTACGGGTGAAACCCCTTCATGCTTCAAAGTCCAAGAGGTTGGAGAATCCACAGAAGAGTTTCCCGTCCTCTTGGGGTTCGTTCGGCAGCAGTTCTTCTGAATTGAGGTGCTCGCTGCAGATGCGCTGAAAATCATGAGTCGAGCGGGCTCTTCGAAGTTGCGCTTCGAACAGACCATCGGAGATGCCGTTGGCGATATAGTTCGTGTATTTCTTCATGCGATGAACATGATTCTCTTCGGAATAGTTCTCGGCTTCCAAGGCCACTTCCTCAAAGAGTTCGAGAATGTAGGAATGGAGATCGCGAAGCGACGGGCTAGGGATTGGCAATCCAGACTCTGACTGGCGGATCTGCTCAAAGAGCCAGGGATTACGAATCGCTCCGCGTCCGATCATGAGTCCGGATGCGGCCGTGAGCTGTTTGATGGCTCTGGCCGTTTGAACCGAAACGATGTTTCCGTTTGCGATCACCGAAAAGGGAAGTTGGAGAACCGCCTCGCGGATTTGGTTGGTATGGACTTCTGATTGATAGCGCTCGCGAACGGTTCTCCCATGAATCGCAAGGTGGTCAATCGGCAAATCGGCGAAGACATTCAGAAGCGCCGCAAATTCGTCCGCCGATTCGAATCCGATCCGGGTCTTTACCGTGAGCAATCCACCTACGATGGATCTCAATTCGAAAATGATCTCTCGGATGCGTTCCGGATCCCGGAGCAAAGCGCCTCCCGAGGCCTTTCCGCAGACCGATGGAGCGGGGCATCCCAGGTTTAAGTCGATACCTGCGACAGGCAGTCGCTCCAGTTCTCGGGCGGTCCGGGTAAGGTGGAAGGGGTCATTTCCAATCATTTGAGCCAGAACCGGCCTACCGGTCGGGTTCTCCACAATCGAACGAACGATGTAGGACTCAGGCGTCGAATTCGCGTGAACTCGAAAATACTCAGTGACATAAACGTCCGGTCCCCCTCTCCGTGCCAGCACCCTCCAGAAGGGGAGCGTTGTCACATTTTGCATCGGCGCGAGAAATAATGTTGGGACATCATCCATTCATCACTTTCCTTAAGCTCTGTTGCTAGAGGAACCAATCGGAATCAGTTCGCGAAATACCAAATGAAAACCACAACATCATTCACCGCGAAGCTTTTTGGCGTTGCGGTCGCCATTGCGTTCGCATCAGGGCTTTCAGCCCAGGATTCGACAAGCAGAGACCTGGTTGGGAAAATTCTGAAAGACGGGTTGGCGTCGGAAAACCAGAAAGTTCAACTGGTCGGGGACGGATTTCTCCAATCCGCAACGACCGATGCCGGCGGTCACTATTCCTTCACCAAGATTCCAAAAGACCTCAAGATGCGGCTTCTGATCATGTCGAAAGATGCACCCACCAAGGGGTGGTCGACACGGGCGTTCTATGTTGAGTCGACCGAGAAGGGATATCTCATTCAAGACGAGGAGAAACAGCGGAAAACCTCAACCCGTGAGCTTGAAATCGACGTGAAAGGGGAAGGGAGAGACGATTTCGCAGAGCAGCCCTCGAATCAGTCGCTCCAATTGCTCGGAGGCGGGGCGATTCGAATTTCCGGAGGTTCAATCTTGGCCGGCCAAAATGCGGGAGGCGCCCAGATTTCGGGCACCGGAACGGTGGAAGCGGGAACGCTTCGATGGGTTTTACAATAGCGCGCCGGAGTGGCAAACCCGGCAAATTGCGCCCATCCACTTGTTAGGGAGCTGGTTCTCCGTAATAATAGAGGGGTATGTCTAATGGAAATGATGATCCCCCGCCTACTCCGGAAGAAATTTCGCGGAAGTTGGCGGATTTCGTAAAAACCAGTTTTCCCGGAGCGGTATCCTTCACCCAGTTCGATCAATCGAATGCAACCGCAACTCCTGACGACGCTCCAGAGGAGCCATCGCAGGACTACGAAGATGTTTTCGACTTCAATCTCCGACCGCGCGACATCAAGGCGTATCTGGATCGCTATGTGATCAAGCAGGATGAGGCCAAAAAGGTTCTCTCGATTGCAGTTTGTGATCACTATAATCACGCGAAATATCTGCGCCGGCTAGAATTGGAAGATCCCGAGGCTGCTCGCCAAGTCGAAATCGCGAAGCAAAACGTCATTGTGGTTGGGCCCACCGGTGTGGGGAAGACCTATCTCGTCAAACACATCGCAGAATTGATTGGGGTGCCGTTTGTAAAAGCGGACGCAACCAAGTTCAGCGAGACCGGTTATGTGGGAGCCGACGTGGACGATCTGATCCGCGAATTGGTTCAGAAGGCGGATGGCAATGTTCAGCTTGCTGAATATGGCATCGTTTACATCGACGAGGTCGATAAACTGGCGACCAAGGGCGATATGATCGGGCGCGATGTCAGTGGTCGAGGAGTGCAAACCACACTCTTGAAACTGATGGAGGAGACGGAAGTTCCATTGCGGAATCCCATGGACATGCAGTCGCAAATGCAGGCGATGTTCGACATGCAGAAAGGCAAGAAGAGTGCCGACACCGTCAACACCAGACATATTCTGTTCATTGTAAGCGGAGCGTTCTCCGGGCTTGAAAAGGTCGTTTCAGATCGACTGCGCCAGGGAACGATGGGGTTTGGGGCGGAGATGCGGGACATTCCTCTGGATAACGAAGTGTTCCGCCATGTTTCGACCCAGGACTTCATTAAGTATGGGTTCGAGGCGGAGTTCATCGGGCGTTTGCCAGTGCGGGTGGTTTGTGAGCAACTGTCGTCCGAGGATCTGTTCACGATCCTTCGGGACAGCGAAGGGAGTTTGATTCGGCAGTATGAGCGGGACTTCGAGGCATTTGGAATCAAGGCCGAGTTTCAGGAAGCCGCACTCAAGGTGATTGCAGAAAGGGCAGCGGATGAGCAAACGGGCGCGCGTGGACTGGTTACCGTTTGCGAACGCTTGCTTCGCGACTTCAAATTCGAGCTTCCCGGCACCTCAATTTCCGAATTGGTAATTGATGATTCGTTGGTCGAGAATCCGGCAGAAACCCTTGCAAAATGCCTCGAAGAAGGAGGCGATCTTGTCGATCAGAAAGCGGCCTCCGAAGTTGCTTTGTTCTGCCGCGATTTTCAGGAGAAGCACGGAGTGAAACTCCAATTCGATAATTCGGGAATCCAGGCGATCGCGGATCGTGCCTCCGGCGACAACGTCAGTGCTCTGCAGGTCTGCAATCGCCTGTTTCATGATTACCAGTTTGGGTTGAAATTGATTCAGAAAAATCGGGGAACTGATCTCTTTGAATTGAACGCCGAAGCGGTCGCTGACCCTGACAAATACCTAAGTGCCTTGGTGGTGGAATCTTACAAGACTGAAGATGAAACCGAAGAGCCTGAGAACGATGCGAACTCTTGAAGACTCTTGCCGATTGAACCGTTTACTGAATAGGCTAGTGATATCAAGAACTTCATGCGCAGATATTTCCTAATCTCGGCGATCATTGGAGCCATAGCGGTATTCGTTACCATTCTGGCTTACGAATTTGGTTTGTTGACCGCGGCCGCGAACAAGCTGGCGACCTTTTATGCTAATGCGGGGCTCATCAGCCATGGAGAACAGCCTGCCCGCGGTTTGCATTATGTGACATTCATCGTGTTGGCTTTCGCCGTTTCCTGGGCTGTGATTGATATCCCCAAAGTCGCCAACAAAGTGGTGGTTGTGTTGGGATCAATGATGCTGGTTTTGGCTGCCTCTGCGGTTGCCGTGACCTTGGGACTGTTTTTCGAGCCGTTTTCCTCTCTCACTGCCATTTTTGTGGTGTCGGCTCTCGGGATCGTCTATTCCATGACTGAACATGGGGGGCGCAAGCACTTGCTCCACACGGTGTTGGGAGGCCGCGTTTCGGAGGAAAGTTTTGGAGGCTTGATGAACGGAGAACGACCTGATTTTCTGGATGGGCAAAATCGGGAGGTCTCAATGTTGACTGTGCGAGTGTTCAATCACGGGGAGATCCGGGCGGTGGTTGATCCGAGGGATCTGATTGAGATGACAAACCTCTTCCTTAAGAATTCGGGCGAATTCCTGACCAGCAAAGGTGGATACCTGGATGAATCGAGTCCGGACTGTGTCCGAGTTTATTTCGGGATTCTGGATCGCCAGCCTGATCACCCATTTCGGGCATGCCAGGCTGCCTTGGAGCTTCGGCTTCGACTTGCCAATCTGAACCTGGAGTTGGAGAAGCGTTACTTCCAGCGGCTCCATTATGGAATTGCCATCAGTTCGGAGCCCATGACTCTGGGGATCTACGAATCTGAAAACGATGTTCGTCTCAGTGCCGTGGGAGAAGTCATCGAATTTGTCCGAAAACTCAGTGCCGCCAACAGTCAGTATGGGTCTGAGATTCTCATCAGCTCCCGTACTTACACCATCATTCAGGACGCTTTTGCCGTGCGGCCCATGGAGATGATTTTTGATGCTTCGGCCGATCTGATGTCTGAGGTTTACGAGCTGGTCGATTTGAAGGAAAACATGAGTGAAGAGGAAGAAGCTGCCCGGCAGGCTTTTTGGCAGGGACTGATCTATTATCGCGAGGGAAGGGGGGAAGAAGCTCTCAAAGTGTTCAGCGAACTGAGGGCCAAGTATCCCAACGATCGCCCCTTGCATTACTTCATCGATCGGGCGCAAACCAATATGGTTGAGGTTGCTGAGAAGTCTCCCACCGACCCTGACGCTCATTTGATGCATGGGCATGCACGCGTTCTGCACTCGCTTTGAAACTCGACTACCCATCCGCAGTTCAGGCGCTGATTTTGCAACTCAAGCGCCTCCCTGGAATTGGTCCGCGAAGCGCTGAGCGGATGGCATTGTGGCTGCTACAGCAGGATTCCAGCGTCTCGATCGAAATGGCTCATGTTCTGCAATCGGTCGCTTCGCAGATCCGGTGTTGTGACTCCTGCGGTTTTTTCGCAACAGAGGAGGGTTGTGCCATTTGTGATGATACTGGTAGGGACGCAAGCCTTCTCTGCATCGTTGAACAGCCAACCGACATTCTGCCGATCGAGCGAACCGGAGTCTTCAAGGGGCACTATCATTCGCTCGGAGGAAGGCTGTCTCCACTTGACAACGTAGGGCCGGAGGATTTGCGCATTGGCGAATTGGAAGAGCGAATCACCGAAAGTTCGTTCGCCGAAGTGGTGCTTGCCTTGGGCGCGGACGTCGCCGGAGAGGCCACCTCCCACTACCTCGCAGACCTTCTCAATGCCCGTGATCTAAAGGTAACCAAGTTAGCGCAAGGAATGCCGGTTGGAGGAGGGTTGGAGAATGCTGACACACTGACCCTCCACCGGGCATTTGAGAATCGCCGCTAGTCCAGGTCGAAACCGGTTCAGACTCACTTGCTCTTCATCTATTTCTAGAGTTGTTTAATCCCTCCTCATGCATGAAGAAATAGAACTCAAACGCGAAGTGTCAGCGATCCAGATCCCGAGCGGAGACGAAATCATGCTCCCAATCGGACTACGGGTGATGATTACTCAGGCGCTGGGCGGAACTTACACGGTCGCGACGGAACAGGGGTTGGCTAGGATTCGGGAAAAGGATTCTGATGCCCTGGGACTGGACAAGGAATCGGAAGAAAAAGCGTCGACTCCCAAAGAACCTGTTTCGGATGGCGATCTGGAAGCGGCAGTTTGGAACCAGCTCAAAACAGTGTTCGATCCGGAAATCCCGGTCGATATTGTGAATCTGGGTTTGGTTTACGATTGCACCCTCCAGGACATCGAAGACAAGACCTTTGCGAACGTGAAAATGACGCTGACGGCTCCCGGATGCGGTATGGGGCCGACGATCGCGGCGGATGCCAAGAACAAAATTGTCTCTTTGGAAGGGATTCATGACGCCACGGTCGATCTCGTTTGGGATCCGCCTTGGAATCAAGACATGATTTCCGAAGAAGGTCGAATGAAGCTCGGAATGATTTAAGCGTCCGAAGCGTCTTCACCTTCGAAACCGACCTGTTATGAAGCAAATCGCCCTTTTCCTTGGTGTCTCATTGATTGTTGGCTTCTCAGCCGCTCGGGCTGAGGTGTCGTTTGGCTCTGACATTTCGCCAATTCTCAAGGCCAAGTGCTCTCAATGCCATGGCGGTTTGATTCCCCAGGGCGGACTGAAACTCAATTCTCTCAAGAACCTGAAAAAGGGTGGAAAAAGCGGGAAGGTGGTTGTGCCCGGAAACGCAGAATCCAGCCTGATGGTTCGGCAATTTTATCTCCCGAAAACCGATCCCAAACGAATGCCTCCCATGGGGGCTCCCGAGTTGACTGAGTCCGAAATCGGAATGATTCGCGCTTGGATTGATGCCGGAGCCAAATAGCCAGGAGAGGGGGCTGGGCTGGTGGCTCTATCCGTTGGTTCTCCTGATTGTCGTCTCTGGATGGGCAAGCTTGGTAAACACCGGGAAAGCAACGGAGCCTCCGCCAGCAGGGGTGGCCCCGGCGAC
>JBCDHN010000135.1:0-7209 GCA_038749915.1 Verrucomicrobiota bacterium
GAAATTTCGTCCGGAATGGAGCGGGATATCAAGGTCTCGGGCCTCACCACGATTTCCGTCATCGCCCTGATTTTCTGGGTTTGGTATCGCCGCTTCCGTCCCCTTTGCTGGTTGGTGGCCATGCTCGGATTGATCTTCCTGATCACTCTGGGAATTGCCGGACTCCTCATCCGCGATCTGACCGTCATGAACGTCGGTTTTGCCTCCATCCTCATCGGATTGAGTGTGGACTATGGCATTTTGATCTATCAGGCCACGCTGAGGTCTCCAGGCAGCTCCGCTGCCGTTCGGCGGGAGAGCCAGCGCGGCATTTGTTGGGCTGCTGCAACGACTGCGGCCGCTTTCGGCTCACTCATGGCAAGTAGTCTCCCCGGCGTCTCAGAGCTCGGCGTCCTTGTTGGTCTCGGAATTGCTGCCGGTGCCGTCGTCATGCTGACCGTGTATTGCAGCCGTCTGTCCAAGTTGAGCGCCAATTGGCAAACCACTGGAGACGACGAACCTGTCAGCCATCCGGAGCGGCTCCTCTTCGGGCCGATCTCCACTCGTTTTTTGGGAATTGTCACCCTCGGCTTTGTGATCGCTTGCGGAGTTTTTCTGATCACTGAAGGCATGCCTGAAGTTGACTTCAGCGATCGTGCCACCCGCCCACGCGTGAGTGAAGCCTACGACGCGCTCGACGATATCAAGTCCAGACTGATGAACGGCGAGAACAATGGTTACGTCGTCGTTACGGGAACCGGTGAGCAAGTTCGGGGTCGCCTGATCGAGTTGGCTTCGAGCCTGGAACAAGCCGAGAGCGAAGGCACGATCATCAGGCATACGCTCCCGACGAATTTTGTGCCCATCGCGGCGTTTCAGCGGGAGAATCTGGAGCAGGCGGTCCAACTGATTCTTTCCCAAGAGCGGCGACTCAAGCGCGAGTTGGATGAAGCCGGATTCTCGGACGACGCCGTGCTCGCTTTCAACGCCATTCTCCGGCAATGGGAAAAGTGGCTCGAGTCCGACACCCTCATCTTTCCTCAGAGCGACGTGGCTGATCGAATGCTCCACCGTTTTGTCAAGGTAGTGAGCCCCGACGAGATCATGGCGGCGGGAATGGTGGTGGCGAATCTGGATGCGGATCTGCGATGGCTTCAAACGGACGACACCCAACTGGCGGACTGGACACAGACGATGTTGGCCCTCCGCGTCCACATCCCTGGTGAGATCCTGCGGATTCTCGCCGTTTTGGGAGTGATCGTCGTCGTTATGCTCGGGTTTACCTTTGGGAGAATCGTCGAGATCCTCTGGGTGGCGATCACCATCGGTCTCAGCCTCGTCGCGATGCTCGGTTCAATGGCGATGCTTGGACTGAGCTGGAATTTTTTCAATCTTGCCGCAGTCCTTCTCACACTGGGAGCCGGTCTCGATTACAGCATTCATATGCTGCTGGGCTTTCGACGTCATGGCGATGTTCTTCGCGTGCAGCGGGATGTCGGGCAGGCGTTGCTTGTCTGCGGTTTGTCGACCGTGGCTGGCTTCGGATCGCTTGCCTGGGCCAGCAATCTGGGACTGGCGAGTTTGGGCCGGGTTTGCGCGCTCTCACTCTTCCTGAACGCGCTCGTTGCCATTTTTCTGCTCCCCTTGCTATGGAATTGGGTCCATGCCCGGAAATGAGCTTGGAAGGCCGGATGGCGCCTGCTAGCCTCACCTGAATGAAGTCTCCCGCCGCACTTGTGCGTCAAATTGGACCGGCCATCATCGTGGCGGCAGTCGTTCTCGGGCCAGGAAGCATCACAACCAGCACCAAAGTCGGCGCGGCCTTCGGCTATGACATGCTCTGGCTTATGGGTTTGCTTCTAATTCTCCTGATCGGTGCGGCATCCCTTTCCGCCTGGCTCGGCGCAACGCTGAATCGATCATTGTGTGGCGAATTGTGCACGCGACTTGGCCCATGGGCGGGATGGGTGATCGGAGTTGCTTTTTTTCTGATCGTGGCGGGCTTTCAGTCCAGCAACAACATGGCGGTCATTGCCGGGATTGAGCCCCTTCTCGGCGAGGGCGATGAACTGCCGAAACTTCTGATTGCCGTCATCCTGATCGCGGTCAACGCCGTCATCATCTTCATCCTCTATCGTGCGAAGAACCTCTACAAGCAGGTGGAGAACATCATGAAGGTCTTTGTCCTCCTGATGGTCCTCGCGTTTCTGGTCAATTTCCTGGTCGCGAAGCCTTCTTTTGGTGGGGCGCTGTCCGGGTTGGTGCCGGACTTCTCTCCGTTTCAGAACACCTCACAACTCCTCGTTGTGATGGGTTTGATAGGGACCACCTATTCGGTGGCAGGAGCGTTTTATCAGGGATATCTCGTTCGCGAGCGGGGCTGGGGTCCCGATGAGGTGACGTCCGGATTTCGGGATTCGGTCTTCGGAATGTGTGTTCTGGTGGGAGTCACGTCAGTGGTGATGATGACCGCAGCGGCAACCTTTCATGGCAAGATTGGCCCGGACGAGCTGAGCGACGCCGGGAAGATGTCCACCCAGTTGAAAAGCGCGTTTGGGGGCTTCGCCAGCTACATTTTCTGCTTCGGCTTTTTGGCCGGGGCTTTCAGCTCTTTTCTTGTCAATGCCATGATCGGCGGGCACGTTTTTGCCGATGGGATGGGATTCGGGGCTTCCCTCTCCAGTCGCCCCGCGCTTCATGCCACCACCGTGGCCCTTATTCTCGGAATGCTGGTTGGGATATTGGCTCTGACGACCGGCTTCGATCGCACCACCATCATTGTCATCGCTCAAGCCTCGACCGTCGTCGGAGGTCCCGCCGTCATGGCTGGACTTCTCTTCCTCGGAGTTCGCCAATTCCGGTTCGAGGACCGCAAACCTCCGCTTTGGTTGCTGGTGACGGTTGCGGTTGGTTTCCTGGCATCACTCTTTGTCGCCACGATGACCTCACTCCGATTGCTCGGCGTGATCGGTTCCTGAAATGACAAGGTCGACGCCGCAATCGTGCTCCTCAACGGGCACGTCATCCACCAATTGGTGAGGGAAACAAATACCGATCCTGGTGCCTTTGGCGGACGCGAGAAATCGATCGTAGAATCCCCCGCCCCTTCCGAGGCGCCGGCGAGTTTGGCGGTCAAAGGCCACTCCCGGGACGAGGACCGCATCGATTTCTGCAGGATCCAATCGAGTGCATTTTTCCGGGTTTGGTTCTCGAATTCCAAACGCTCCCTGATTCAGATCTGCCAGGCTTGAAACCCGCCAAATCTGCAACTCATGACCATTGACTCGCGGAAGCGCCAATGTCAGTGAACTTTGCCAAAGTGCGTCGAGATCCGGTTCATCACGTAGACTCGCAAAGGCCAGAATCAGGCTCGAGTCCTTCAACTCGGGGAGTCGGAGCAGTTGCTCGTAAATCGCAGCCGATTGCGTCGCACGTTGATCCATCGACAGCTTCGCGGTCAGACGCTTCATTTCGCGGCGCAGCTCTGACTTTGCTGATTGAATCGAGTTCACGAAAAACACAAAAGACCGATGCCAAGCGTGAACTCGACATCGGTCTTCGTCAAAATCGCAGAGCGTTTGAGGCTATTCCTCAATTAGTTCCGGTAGGCAGCCATTGCTGTCGGCATGTAAGCCTGCAATGCGGCGATCCGGGTGGAATCGAGGGGATGCGTTCTCAGGAATTCCGGAGTCGAACTTGAACCGGTCGCTTTGCCGAAATTCTGCCACAGCTCGATCGACTGTCGCGGATCATAGCCCGCGCGGGCCATGTAGAGCGCACCGAGCTTGTCGGCTTCCAACTCCTGCTTCCGGGAAAAGCGCAGCGTTCGTAACGCGACCGCCCCTTGAGTAATGGCCTGAGCTTGACCGCGCTGCATCCCGGTTTTCCGAGCCAGCACTTCGCCGGCAATAGCTCCAGCGACAGCTCCGGCGGTGGCATTGGTGAGCCGTTCTCCACTATGGCGGGCTTTGACATGACCGATTTCATGTCCGAGCACCGCAGCCAACTGGGCTTCATTCTTCACGACCTTGAAGAGGCCGGAGTGAACGCCAACCTTTCCTCCCGGAAGGGCGAAAGCATTGGGTGTCGAATCCTGGAAAACCACAAACTCCCATTGTGCGTTCGGCACGGTGATGACCCGCTGCAACCGCGCCCCAACCTTTTGCGTCATAGCGTTGTAGGAGCCTCCCCGAACCACGGGCTTGGACCTTTTGTATTTCTCAAATTGGCTCAACCCCATGCTCGCCTCTTTGGCCGGGGACATCGTATTGAACTGCTTTCTACCGGTCTCTTCGACCACTGTGGTACAGGCAACAATCGCGAGGACACTAAAGAAGGCCAACGCGGTAACCCGCATTCTCGTTGCTATTTGTGAACGCATGATTGTTCATGGTAACAGGTCAGTGCTTACCGTCTACCCTGAAACTCCTATGTGACGAAGTTTTCTTGCAGGCAGTTGCACGATCTCCCAAGATCACCCTCTACCGGACACCACCGTCCCTTCCCTCCATCCTATGAAACTGACCTTTTGCGGCGCCGCTGAAACGACGACCGGTTCTCAGCATCTTCTCGAAATCAACGATCAACGAATCCTTCTGGATTGTGGCCTTTATCAAGGACGAAGGGACGTCAGTTATGAACGGAACAAGACGTTTTTCTTCGATCCTGCCTCGTTGGATGCGGTGGTATTATCCCACGCGCATATTGATCACAGCGGAAATTTGCCAAATCTGTGCAAGAACGGATACAAGGGCAACATCTACAGCACCTTCGCCACAAGGGACCTGTGCCAGATCATGTTGGCGGACTCAGCGAAGATCCAGGCGCATGACATGAAGTGGATCAACAAGCGTCGCAAAAAGGCGGAAGAAGAACCCATATCAGCCCTTTACACTCAGTTGGAAGCCGAGCAATGCATTCGGCAATTCGTCAACATCGGCTATGAACGCAGCCTGCCGATTGCCAATGGGGTTTTTCTGACGTTTATCGATGCGGGCCACATTTTAGGTTCGGCACAGGTGATTCTGGACATCCAGGAGTTCTCAACCGGTCGAATGAAGCGGTTCGTGTTTTCCGGAGATGTCGGGCGAGGCGATAATCGAATTCTGCGCGACCCGCAGATCCCGGAGAACGTCGATTTTCTGCTGATGGAAAGCACCTATGGCAATCGCGAACACGAGCAAGACACGGAGTCGGCTGAAGAAATCGGGAAGATCATTCAAAAAGCCGTCGAATCGAGGGGGAAAGTGATCATTCCGGCTTTTGCCGTGGAGCGAACCCAGCAGCTCATTTACGTGCTCCATCAGTTGGTCGAAGAGGGCAAGATGCCGGACATTCCGATCTATGTGGATAGTCCGCTTGCCGTCAACGCCACCGAGATATTCCGGCTCCATCCCGAGTGTTTTAACAAGGACATCTACAAATTCCTTTTTGAAAAGCGAAACCCCTTCGGCTTCGAAGGCTTGCAGCTGATTCGCTCGGTTCGGGGTTCCAAGTCGCTGAACGAGAGTGACGAACCCTGCGTCATCATTTCCGCTTCCGGGATGTGCGAAAGTGGCCGGATTTTGCACCATTTACGCAACAACATCGGTAATACGCGCAACACCATTCTCTTCGTGGGTTACTGTGCCGCCAATACCTTGGGCCGCCGAATTCGGGATCGTGAGAAGACCGTGCCCATTTTCGGCGACAAGCACCGCGTCAAAGCCAAGATTGAGGAGATGGATTCCTTCAGTGGGCACGCAGATCGGAGCGAACTGCTTCGCTACTACGATTCCATCACCGGCCCCTTGGAACAGACCTGGCTCATTCACGGGGAATCCGAGCAATCCCACGCTCTTTGTTCGGCTTTGGAGGAACGAAAACGGGGCAAAGTTGAGGTTGCTAAATGGCGTAAGACCATCGAATTCTGACGGCTCTTATGAAGAGCTTGATTCTTACCAACGAGTTTCCGCCGGAGATTTACGGCGGTGCCGGGGTTCATGTCGACTACCTGACTCGTGAACTCGCCAAGCTTTGCAAAGTGGACGTCCGCTGCTTTGGATCTCAGGAGTTTTCCGGGGAAAACATGGAGGTATTGGGAGAAACTGCTGATACCTCGGAGTATACGGCTCCAAGATCGCTCCATTCTGTCTTTGGCGCTCTCCAGCGCTGTCTCAATTTCAACACGCGGGAAATCGATGCTGACGTCGTCCATTTGCACACCTGGTATTCACATTTCGGGGGAATTCTGACGAAGTTGAACTACGGAATCCCGATGGTGCTCACGGTTCATTCGCTCGAACCATTGCGTCCCTGGAAGCGCGAACAATTGGGAGGTGGTTACGATTTTTCTCTCTGGGTCGAAAAGACAGCGATTGAAATGGCAGATGCCGTTGTCGCCGTGTCAGACGAGACCAAGGCCGACATTATGAACCTTTTCGAGGTCAACGAGGACAAGGTTCATGTCATCCCGAACGGAATCGATCCAGTCGAGTATCAACCCAAACCCAACCCGGCGAAATTGGCCGACTTGGGAATTGATGTCGACATGCCCTACATCCTTTTTGTGGGACGCATTACCCGGCAAAAGGGCATCATTCATCTGGTCAACGCGATCAAGCACCTCGACCCTGGCTTCCAGATCGTCCTGTTCGCCGGAGCGCCCGACACGCCCGAAATTGCGGCTGAAATGAAGGCGGCCGTGGATGAGGCCCGCAAGTCCCATGAGAAGATCATCTGGATCGAGAACATGGTTGATAACGAGACCAAAATCGCGGCCTACACCCATGCCTGGCTTTTTTGTTGCCCATCCATCTATGAGCCATTTGGCATCATCAATCTTGAAGCCATGGCCTGCGATACGCCCGTGGTAGCATCCGCTGTCGGAGGAATGAAGGAAGTCATTGTGCACGGTGAAACGGGGCTGCTGGTTCCGGTCGAACAACAGACATCCAGTCCCTTCGAGCCCATTGATCCTGCCAAATTCTCCCGCGACCTCGCTTCAGCCATCAATGAGCTGATGGGCAATCACGAGCGCCGGATGGCCATGAGCCGGGCCGGTCGCAAACGCGCCGTCGAGAACTACAGCTGGTCAAGCGTCGCGGAACGAGTGCTTGAGCTTTACAAGCTTGTCGGCGCCTAACGAAATGAACACCGGCAGATGTTAGGCCATTTCACTGAATTGAGCCTTGGCCTCCAGTTCCTGGGCCTGGGGAATCCAACGCTCGCTGTAAATCCGGTCTCTTGGTA
>JBCDHN010000136.1:0-7194 GCA_038749915.1 Verrucomicrobiota bacterium
GGTGTAGACCTGGTTGGGAGCGCTCTGCCAGGAGATCGTCATCTCGGCTTCACTCTCCATTTCAACCGAGGAAACAATCAGCAATGACCCGGGATCGGTCGGATCGGTTCCCGCTCGGAGCTCATGCAAATCACTCATCCCGTCCTTATCGAAGTCGTCCGTGAGACCTCCCGCCGAAGCCGCGGTGCCACCAAAGAATCGCTCCTCCCAATAGTCGTATAAGTCGTCGTTATCCTGGTCCTGCAAGGCGGAGTAAGTTAGCTGCCAGGTACCGCCCTTCATCGTCCCTTCCGGAGTGACGGTGTCAATTCGCCAGTAGCAGGTGGAGTTGCTGACGGCAAGAGGTTTGAAGATGTTGTTCTGCTGATTACCCTGAAATTCGGAGGAACCATGGGCGGCGGAAGCGACGGCTGCTGAATCCGTTCCGAAATAGACATCATAGGAAGTACCTTCCCAACCACCAAGCCAGATGAGATCGCGATCACCTGCCTGGTTGGTAGTGCCGTCGGATGGTATCGCCATCGAAGCCTGCGCCGTCTGAAAACCCGGGATCCAGTAGTTCTCGTCGCCGTATTCATAGGCCCCGACGTCAGGAGCGGAACCCACGTATCCGTCCGTAATGCCCGCAATGTTCATGGCCACGTCGATCAGCGGAGAATCCGGCTTCGGGCGAAAGTCAAAGTTCGACGGGTCAATCAGCTCATGGCGAACGTTCGAAGCATCCCAATTATTGCTTGCTGTTCCCGGTGGAGGCACGCTTCCCGCAAAACGATTGTAAGCATCGGAAATGCCTCTTGGATCCGTCGCGTTGTTGCGGGTAATGGTGTTTGCGTGCAGGTAAGTGCCCTTCTTGATCATATAGATATCGGGCCGGTTATTGTTGAAGGAGGTGTTATTGTAAATCTCTTGAAAGTCGCCCGCCAGTGACAGCCCGCCTTCCCCAACGTCCCAAGCCACCATGTGGTGCATGAGGAAGTTACTACCTTGGAAATCACCATTGCCATTGTTCACACCATTGTTCACATCGGCACGGGCTCCGCGTTTCTCATGATCGTAAGTCCAACAGTATCGCATGATACTGTTTTCGTGTGCCCATGGATGGAAATGAATAGGAGAACCATCCTCCTGGAGAGCACCGACATCCGGACCGACACGGCAAAATTCCGTGATGTTGGCTGGCCCCATGCCAAGCCCCTCAGACGCACCCGTGTTGTACATCGTAAACCTTGTAACACGTACATTCTCGCTTCCATTCATCACGACCGTCGAACTTCCTCCACCTGTCCAGTCAACGTCATGCAATAGAACATTCTCCACGACGGAATTCTCGGCACCTGCGAAATTCAGTCCCCTGCCGTCAGCATAAGCAAACGTGCAATTACGAATGGTCGTGCGGGGCCCCTCGAAATGGGGAATACTCCATTCTCCAGAACCCAGGACCCGCTTTTGCACATTGAAATGCTCAAACTTGCAGTCCTCCATGTGAAAATCGATCGAAGCAGTTATCTCGATTGAGCAGCCGAAAAATTCAATCCCTTGAACCTTCACGTGTGAGCAGTCGTTCAGATCGAAACCCCATCTTCTAATCCGCCCTCGGATATCTCCCGAGGGCACAGCGCCGTCGAGCGTTTTGAAATAGACCTCGTTTGTAGGATTGTTGTAATGCCACTCGCCCGCCACGTCCACACAATTGAGGTGAGCGGTTAAGAAGTAGCGATGACTCCCTTCGTCACCACGAAAGTTTCCAAAATTAGGATAGGCAATGGTGCCTGAACCCGCAACATGAGTATAGTTTTTCGAAATACGCGTATTCCATTGTCCGCAATTATGGATGATGTAACCTCCTTGGAAGCCCAATCCTGTAGCCGCAAGATCCGGCTTGCTGCCGCCGTTATCGGTTACCAAGTTTCCGTTTGTGCTGCTAGCAGCTGACCAGGCCCATTCGTTCCTGTCCCACAATTTACCGTCGGCATAGGACGCATTTGGCCAGCGCCCGACGGTCGCCACTTCGCCATCATCAAACAACTGCCAGAAATCGGTATCAACCGTTGTTTTATACATCGAAACACCGTTGTGGGTGACCTCAGTCCAGCCGCTGGTCTGGATGTTGGAGATGGCAACGGTTCCATCGATGACCACCGGACCGTCGCCATACGGCTTGAACGTGATCGGTCGACTTGCTGATCCCGCGAGGCCGCCTTTCACCACTCTTTCATAGTAGCGTCCGGCATGAATCAGACAGGTATCGCCCGCCTTCATCACTGCGGCGGCTTTGTTGATGTTCCTGAACGGAGCGGCTTCGTTACCGGAATTGCCGTCATTCCCGTCTGTCGCCACGTGGTAGGTAACAGGAGCCGGGGGAGCCGCACTGATTTCCATCGTGTTCAGCCGGCCGTTGTTTTGGTTGTCGGAATAGAAGTTGATGACCACCTCACCGCTATCCGGTGAAACATTGGTCAGTTCAAACCAGGATTGCACAAAAGAGTACTCGTCTGAGAGACCGGCCTCAACCGTGTACTCGTCCGGCGTCGATCCGGCAGCCAGTTCCGCATAGATATTTCCGTTCCCGGCACCTCCGCCAAACTGGGAAAGGAAGGTAAAATTGTAGGTGAGGCTGTTGTTCAGTCCGCTGATGGTAACCTGATAGAAATCCCGGGTCGCATTTCCGTTATCGGCGACAAAGAGACTGTCCCGGTATGCAGTTAAGTCGTAGGTTGTTCCTGCGGGATTACTCCTCAATGCACCGGTACGGTCAACCGCCGTTCCGCCAATCTGCACGTTCTGGGCGTCCCCAACCCGGGCGGCGGAGAACGTGGCACCGCTGTCATTCCCAAGTGAATTGATCAGATTCCCGGAGGTATCCAACACCGTTAAGCCGGTCTGGGCCGTGTTCAGTCGCGAGTCTGAAACGTTATTCCAGTGCAGGAAGTTCGAATCAATTCCGGTCGTTTGATCATTGGCGCCGAAATCGATAAGCACCCTATCTCCTGCCGCGATTTCAGGCGGGGGGATCTGATCAATTTCACGAAGTTGATAGGCGCTGAGTCGATATGGGTTTGGAGCGTCGTTTAGATTTGCGATGGTGAAGCTCTGGGTCGTTCCTGTGGCCACAAAGGTGCCCGTAATGGCCAGTCCGTTGTCAGCAGGATCTGAAGCAGACCGGAAGGGGGTTAACTCAGGGTTTCCGAACTGATCTGCCGTCCCGTTGTCGATGAGGATGTAAACCACGCCATCGCTCCTGGTGTCGCCGAAAAAGAGTTGCACTTCATAGGCTTGTCCAATCACCAGATTCGAAAGAGTCGTGATCAGTTCATTTCCCCACAGTGAGCGCGACAACAACAGGTCATACTCAGCTAGTCCGCCGCCCGCAACGGAGTACCAGTCGGCACCGCTGCCCACCACGTTGTCGGACGTGGCGCTGAAGTAGGTCGCAGTCGGATTGGGGAACTGGTTGTTATTGAGGGCTCCATTAACGAAGCCCTCAAATAGAACACCGTTGATGGTCGTGTCATGATTGGCAGCAACATCGCCCCCATTGAAGTTCAGCGCTTCCAGCAATACCCCGTTGGTGGAAACGTTGCCCGCTCCGGTAAGGCTCTGGGCGGACCATGTGATATCCGCTGCCTGGGTCGTCGCCGCCATGCCAGCCACGATCAAAATCCCTATGGTAAAAGTTTTCTTCTTCATTTCGCTCTTATCCGGATTTGATTTCAATGTTCAGTCCTCGAGTGGACGATCGACCTGTCCTTATTTCGACTCGGTGTTCCAGATGGATCGGAGGCGATACACCTTGAGAGACTTGATCGCACTGGCGCTCAGAACCTCCGTTTGCGATGAACCCGTCTGAACCGGTTCGCGTCGATAGCAACGGTATTCGAGCCCGCCATTGATATAGACCTCATTGGTGTTTCGATCCGAGAAAATGCGGGCGCTGCGTCCGTCGAATGAAGCGTCGATTCCATTGATCGTCAGCTTGTGATTCCCTGTTTCCTCAAACTCGATGAGAAGCTCCGCAAGCTTGCCCTTCGCGGTAATGAGGCCGGTAACATCCTCGCTCAGAATCTCAGCCCGCAGGTTATCCACTTCAACCACCGGCTGATAGAACAGGCGCAGACCATGCTCGGTTTCCCTCAGGATGAATTCGTGAGGGAGTGACATTGACTGGCTGACGATCTGATCGGGGTAGGCATCGAGGTCGGGAGCGGTGCGAACCCAACCCATTTGAATGCGGCGACCATCCGGCACATCGCTGAAGGTTTGCGCGGCATACATCGTGCCTCGTCCGCCGGGAGGACCGACCTTCTGGGGTTCCCGCGGGTCACCGTGGGGACCGGAATCGGAGTAGAAAGTCTTGCCGTCGAATCTTCCGATGAAGTAGCGGTTTTGTGCTCCATAGAAAATCCAACGTGACTGCCCAGGTTTACCTTCGACCGGAAGTTTGAAGAGTTCCGGACATTCGTGAATGGAGGCGCGATCGGCATGAGTGAAGGCACCCGTTTGCTTCCATTCGCGCAGGTTCTTCGACTCCCAGAAAGCCACGTTGGCGTGCTCGACGGCAGGCCTCGATCCCTCCTGAGGTCGGATGGCCCTGGTCTCGGGGCAGGACTCCGTATTGTAGACAGCCATGACCCATTTCTTCTCCGGCTCATACCAGATGATCTTCGGATCACGTCCCTTGTGCTCGACCACCGGATTCTCCTCCAGTTCCTTGTAGGTCAGTCCGCCATCGGTGCTGTAGGCGAGGCATTCCCCGCGACCGGTGCTGGTGAAAGCAACGAACAAGGTGTCCTTCCCAAGTCCGGCCGAGTTGTTGAAGTCCACAAACCCTCCCCCGGAGAACATCATGTCCTTGGTCGTCTTTTGGTAAAGCGCGATTGGCTTCTCTTCCCAATGAATCAGATCAGAACTCTCGACGTGACCCCAGTGCATGTTCCCCCATTTGATGCCGAACGGGTTGTGCTGGTAGTAGAGGTGGTACTTCCCGTCGTGGTAGAGCATGCCGTTGGGATCATTGTTCCAACCACGCCGGGTGCTGACATGAAACTGATCGCGATAAGGCTGGTCATAGTCGTCATCGCTCCAGGCATCGTCCTGCGTTCCGACCTTGATTAGATCGAAGGCGCCCGCGAAGGATTTTGTCAGGCGCTGGCCCTCCACGGGCGTGATCCGGATTGTTTTGCCTGCAAGGTTGAAGGGCTTTAGCGGATAAGCTGCCAACCAGTGAGGACCGTTGTCCTGAGGCAGCGCCACAGTGAAATCCTGAACAAGCTGATCTCCGTCATAGATTCCCAGAACTTGACGTTCGCCCGTGTTCGCGACGGGTATGATGAGGTGGGTCTTGTCGACCTTGAGCGTCTTTTCCAGTTTCACCAGAACCACCGGTTTCACTGCCGCGGCACTCGACTGGACGATATGGTCTACATTGATGTGCCCCCAACCAGCCTTGCGGCGATCAACGATTTGAATCGTGGCCATTTTCCCGTCGAAATCCTTCACGTCCCAAGTCGCGGGTTCCAGCCGCTCCGTCTTGTTGCCACCCGGATTCGATCCCGTTGCTGAGCGAACCACTTTTCCGTCAATCAGGAGATTCATGCAGGTTTCGCTCTCCCAACGCCCGCCGCCTACCAGAAAGTTGAAAAAGGGGCGTTCGATTTCAAATGGGGGCGATGTCAAGGTGCCTGTGCTTTTGTCCCGGCCGACGAAGGAACTCACAAGCCCCTTTCCAAGAAATCCGGACACCTCCATTTGCCCTGGCAACGTGCCCTTGGCGGGCGACTTGCCAAAGGCGTTTCCGGTGACTTTCCAGTTGCCATAGTCGCCGCCTTCGAAGTCAGCGATCAGGATATCATCCAAACGCTTTTTCAATCCTGCTCCAGCTTTCCCGGGCCTTGTCCCCTCCTCAACCGGGCCCTTTGCCTTGCGCTTGGAGGTTGGTGTCAGCTCTGGAGCATCTCCCTCTTCCAAGCCATGCACATAGACATACATCGCGCTGCAGATCGAGCGATCCTTCTCATTGAAGAACAAGGTCGCGAGCTGTGTTTTCCCGGCCGGCAATTCAACGTGGAACGTGGCGTGCGTGTCATTGGGCTTGGTCTCGAGGGTGTAATTCCTGCCCGCGACACTCAGGTTGGCGGCCGTGACCGGCTTTGCGCTCCTTGCGACGCCACCGGGACCTTCGGCCCAACCCTCGGTCAAGCTCTTCTTTGATTCCTTCGGCCAGCGTCGCAATTCGATGGAGTAGGTTCCGGCACGATCCACATCAATGTTCCAGTATCCTTGGGCGGTCCCGGCGGAGAGTCCCCCCGGATTGTCGCAGTAGTCACCAACCCAATCCTGAGCGTAGAGAACCATCGGGTTTTCCTCTTCGTTGCCGACGGTGATCCACCGTGGGAGATCAAAGAGCGATTTTGCCTCTGCATACCACTCCTCATAGTGCTTCTTCATTGCCGTCAGCACTTCGGGATGCCCGGCGGCCACATTCTTCGTTTGCCCCGGATCGTCTCCGACATGGTAGAGCTCCAGAGGAGCATTGGGCAGTTGCGGGCCTCGTCCTTTCTTCGGCTTCAGGAGTCGCCACCTGTCCCACATGACCACGGCCGGATCCCACGGCGCGCCCGACTCGCGATACTGCACCACCAACTTCCGATCGGGCAACTCCGTCGCGGCACCGCTGAACAATCCCGCCAAGCTCACCCCATCGAATGGCAACGGCGAATCGATCGGCTTCAAATCGCACAGCTCGACCAAGGTGGGCAGGATGTCCTGCACTTGGGTGAGCTCATTCACATCCTTGCCGTGAACCAGTTCGCCAGCGGGCCACCGCACGAAAAACGGAACACGGTGCCCGCCCTCGTAGACACTGGTTTTCTTTTCACGCATCCCGGAATTGAAGATCTCCTTTGCGCGCGTGCTTTGAGTGCCATTATCGGCCATGTAGATGACCAGTGTATTGTCCCTGAGTCCCTGATTCCCTAGAAAGACATCCAGCCTGCCGAGGTTCTCGTCGAGATTGGCAATCATTCCGTAGAATTGAGCCGGTATCGGCTTGCCGTCCTTGTGGGTTCCTACATAAGGTTTCGAAAACTTGTCCGGGCTGATGTCCGGAACGTGCGGAGTGTTGGTGGGAAGATAAACAAAGAACGGCTTTTCGGCGGCCTGCTGCGTTTCAATCCACTTCATGGCTTCATCGAAAAA
>JBCDHN010000137.1:0-7182 GCA_038749915.1 Verrucomicrobiota bacterium
CAACCACCCCAAAGCAACGGAGGCGAGGAACTCATTTTGGTTGGCGAGGCCAAAACGATTGTCCCCGGCCCCTATCGCGTCCACTTCATGACGACGGGCATTGTGGAAGCGAAGACCGAGATTGACATCGTCCCTCAAGTCAGTGGCCGGGTCGCAGAGGTTGCTGATCAATTCGATGCCGGAGGCCGCTTCGATGGCGAACAAACTCTTTTTCAGCTCGAGGAGGAAGATCTTCTCTTCGAAGTGCAACGCCTGGAAGCGGATGTGGCCCGGGCCGAAACTGCGCTCACCATCGAACAAGCCAGAGGAGACGCCGCCGTTTCTGATTGGAAACGATTGGGCGAACAACAGCCCATCCCTAGTCTGGTGAAGCGTGAACCACAGCTGCGCGAGGCGGAAGTCAACCTACAGGCCGCCGAAGCACAATATAACAAAGCAAAGCTCCAACTGGCTCGCGCCAGCTATCGTCTCCCATCAGGCGGACGGGTCCTTGAGAGTCGCATCGCCGAAGGGCAGTATCTGCAGGCCGGGGTCAGCTACGGGAAGGTCTTCTATTTCGATGATTTGGAAGTGGTCTCTTCTCTCAACGATCAAAATCTGAACTGGCTCTACAGCTCTGAGAATCCTGAGATTGTGATTACGGCAACGCATCTGGGGCGCAACGTTACCTCCCGGGGAATTCTGGATCGCAGGGCAGCTTCCCTGAATCCACAGACCCGGTTCGCCTCAGTACGCTTTCGGCTCCAGGAAGGTGCCGAATCCCTCTTGCCGGGCGTGTTTGTGAACATCCAGATTCTGGGAGCAACCTACGAAGGAGTGAGCCAAATCCCCTTGAGCGCGGTGCAACAGGGCGGGCATCTCTGGTTGGTGGACGAAGAAGACCGCCTTCGAAAACATCTACCGGACATCCTCAGCCGTACACCGGATCACCTTGCCATTCGCAGTCTTGGTCAAGCAAGCCGGGTGATGGTTCATCAACTGCCCGGCGCCGTGGAAGGAGCCAAAGTGAAGCTGCACGAGAGCGAATCTGATTCGGCGTTGGCGGAAAGATAGACTGATGAAACGCGACCTCAATCCACGGCTTTCGGGTGGCTTGATTGCCTGGTTCACCAGGAACCATGTGGCCGCCAACATCCTCATGTTGTTCTTGATCGTGGGCGGCATCGTCAGTGTGACCTCGATGCGGACAGAGATTTTCCCGGCCATCGATCCCCGGTTGATTTACGTGAGTGTCCCCTACCCCGGGGCAACGCCGGATGAAGTGGCCGATTCCATCACCAGACGGATCGAGGAGGCCGTGACCGGCATCGAAGGCGTGGACCGCGTCACATCGGTGGCTGGAGAAGGGTTGGGTTCGGTCGTTGTGGAGATGCGGGACTTCGCGGACGCAACCCAAGTCTACGACGAAGTGGAAACGGCCGTGAACAGCCTGACGTCGTTTCCTCCTGAAGACGCCGAACGGCCTTCCATTTCCCGGATCCGCGTCACCCCGGACGTGATGACACTGGCCATCTTTGGCGACGCACCAGAGAGCGCGATCCGACACTGGACAGACACAATCGAAGACGGACTGCAGGACCTCGACGGAGTCAGCCTCACGACCATCCGAGGAATTCGGAACTATGAAATTTCGATCGAAGTATCAGAAGCGGAACTTCGCAAATATGGGCTGTCTCTGAATGACGTCGGCGATCTGGTTCGGAGTTTTTCCACCGACATTTCGGCGGGAAGCATCGAATCTCAACAGGGAGAGGTCCTGCTCCGGGTTCAGGAACGACGCTACACGCAGGCCGACTACGAATCGATCGCGATACGGACCCTGGAAGACGGTTCGGTGCTTCGATTGCGCGATCTGGCTACCGTTCAGGATCAATTTGAGGATATCAATCTGGTTAGCCGTTACAATGGGAAACCCGCCGCGTTTATTGACATTCAACGCAGCGAATCACAAGACACGTTGACCATCGCCAAGGAGATCAACACCTATCTTGAGACCCTTTCCCTTCCTTCGGGAGTCGAGTTGGAAGTGTCCAACGATCAAACCATCATCCTGGCTGACCGCATCAGTCTCATGGCCCGGAATTCCATTCTTGGATTTGTATTGGTTTTCCTCATTCTGGTTCTGTTTCTGGATCTCAAGCTCGCGGTGTGGACCAGCGCCGCCATCCCCATCTCCTTCCTCGGCGGGCTCATGGTGATTCACTTCCTTGGCTACAGCATCAACATGATCTCGCTCTTCGCGCTCATCGTTGTGCTGGGTATTGTGGTGGATGACGGCGTTGTTACCGGAGAATCCATCTTTGAGGAACAAGAAAAGGCAAAGGGAGATCCCAAGGCAGTCCTCCGCGGGGTTCTCGCCGTCATCTCTCCGGTCACGATCGGCGTCCTAACCACCGTGTGTGCCTTTGCTCCGTTGTTTTTCAGCACCGGAACCATCGGCCAGCTCATCGGCGTGATTCCCGTTGTCGTGATTCCGATCCTGCTGATCTCCCTGGTGGAAGCCTATTTTATTTTGCCGGCTCACCTCGCATCCCCATCGCGATGGAGCGTTGGCATTCTCCTGCGGGTTCGCAATCGACTTTCGAACCTGTTGGATCACTTTGTGAAGAACCACCTTCTTCCCGCAGCCGACTTCTGCATGCGATGGCGCTATGCAACCATGGCTCTCTTCTTCGCCGTCGGAGTGATCGCCGCAGGGATGGTGCAGGGTGGCACGGTGCGCTTTGTGTTCTTTCCCCAGGTGGAGGGCGATCTGATTCAGATCAATTTGGCAATGCCGATTGGCACGCCGTTCCCAACCACGGAACAAACCGTCGCCGCCATTGAAAACGCGATCGAGGAAGCACGCAGCACGGTAGATCAAGACCCCGAGGCCGAGAGCAGTATCGTCAGCATCGCCACCACCGTCGGATCTCTGAAACGTGGATTGAGTGCGGTGGGAGCGGAGTCGGGCGGCCATCTGGCGAACCTCACCATTCAATTGACGCCCTCGGACTATCGCGACTATTCCGCAGACGAATTCGTTGCCATGATCCGCGACCAAACATCCCGGTTACCCGGAATCGATGAACTGACCTTTCAAAGTTCCCTGGTCGGAGAGGACCCTGACATCGAGTTTGAGCTTTTTCATTCAGACTACGACCTCTTGAAGGATGCCTCGGTCGCCTTGCGCGATGAGATGGCGGCGATCAAAGGCACCTACAATATTTCGACGAGCCTGAAAGACGGGAAGGCTGAATACCTCTATCGGCTCACGCCGGAAGGATTGGCCGTGGGACTCACCCCGCAGGAATTGGGTCGACAGCTAAGGTCCGCTTATTTCGGTCTCGAAGTCGAGCGCCTGCAGCGTGGCCCGTCCGAAGTGGTGGTCTATGTCCGTTACCCGAAAAGGGATCGCGAGGAACTAAGCAGTCTCGATGATACCTGGATCACGTTGCGGGACGGAAGCAAGGTCGCCCTCGCAGAAGTGGCTCAACCGATCATTCAGACCGCGCCATCAAAGATCGAATCCGTCGATGGTCGACGCATTGTCCGGTTGACGGCGGATGCCGATAGCCGGGTTACGACTCCGAACGTTATCGTTGCCAAGCTCGAGTCAGCCGTTTTACCGAAGCTCGAACAGGCCTATCCCGGATTGAGCTACCTTTTTGCCGGCGAAACCCAGGAACAGGCGGAGGACCTCCAAAGCCTGATGCGCAACATGACGATTGCCCTTCTCTTGATCTACGTGCTTCTCGGCGGCCAACTGCAGAGTTACCTGCAGCCTTTTGTCATCATGGCGGCGATTCCGTTTGGAGCTGTCGGAGCCGTCTTTGGCCATTACCTTCTTG
Organism: Verrucomicrobiota bacterium; assembly: GCA_038749915.1. Lineage (GTDB taxonomy): Bacteria > Verrucomicrobiota > Verrucomicrobiia > Verrucomicrobiales > DEV007 > JBCDHN01. Next base: position 3,831 of record JBCDHN010000137.1, read on the forward strand.
GCTATGATCTCACCTTCGTTTCCCTCTTCGGTCTGGTGGCGCTAACCGGAATTGTGGTCAACGACTCTGTCGTGATGCTGGATCACATGAACCAACGGATTCAATCGGGAATCGGGATTACGGAGAGTGCCCGACTGGCTGTCGCCCGCCGATTCCGGCCCATTCTGCTGACGACCCTGAGCACCTGTCTCGGCCTCCTTCCCATTCTGACCGAAACCAGCATCCAGGCCAAGTTTCTCGTTCCCATGGTGGTCTCACTGGCGATGGGAATCCTCTTCGCCACTCCCATCATTCTCGTCCTCGTTCCCTGTCTCAACCTGATTGTCGAAGATGGAAAACAGCTTTTGCGGCGCGCCTTCCTGTCGAGTTGGATTGCCGAAGACGAACGACTGGATCAGCCAACAAGTCCTCCGGTCGCGCCTTAGGGAGCGTTTCAAGAGTGGTCACCATGCGATGGAGCGAAGGCGTGGCTGATTCTTCCATGACTGAAAAAGCATTGGCAAAAATTCAGTGCATCAGATAGAAACTCCAATCCATCCATGAATCGAATTGCCCTGTTTGCCACCCTCGCACTTGCCCTGACAACCGCAAAAGCCGACCAACCCAACATCCTCTTCATCATGACCGATGATCAGGCGCCCTGGGCGATCGGAGTCTGGGACGAAACCCAAACGTATGCGGATACTCCTCATCTCGATGCGTTCTTCAAATCCGGTGCCTATCTCAAGAACTGCTTCGTCACGACACCGGTGTGTTCGCCCTCGCGGGCCTCGCTGGCCACCGGTCGATACGGATCTGAACTCGGAATCACCGACTGGATCAATCCTCGAAAAGAATCGGAGCTCGGGCTCGATCCTGAAACGACAACGTGGTACGAAACGCTTCAGCAAAACGGTTACCACACCGGCTTGGTCGGGAAGTGGCACCTCGGTCTGACCGATGCCCATCATCCGACAAAAACGGGTTTCGACTATTTCATGGGGCATCGTAGCGGAGGCTGGCCCACGGAAAACCCGACCCTGGAAAAAGACGGCGAGGACCAAAAGTTTGAAGGTCTGACGACCGATATCCTGACCGATTACGCGATCGGTTTCTTGGAAAGCCAGACTGCGGACCAACCCTTCCTCCTTTGCCTGCACTATCGCGCACCGCACACGCGCTGGCTACCCGTCGCCCCAGAGGATTGGGCGCCGTTTGAAGATCTCGATCCGGAATTGCCTCACCCGGACTATCCCGGGCTCGATGTCGAAAGGGCCAAACGGATGACTCGCGAATACCTTGCCTCAGTCCGTGGGGTGGATCGAAATGTCGGGCGGATTCTTCAGCTGCTCGAGGAACGTGGACTGGAGGAAAACACCGTGGTCATCTTCACTTCCGATCACGGCTATAACATGGGGCACAATGGAATTTGGCACAAAGGCAACGGGCATTGGGTGCTTCAGAAAGACAAGATGCCGCCCGCGACCGAAAACATCCCGAAAGGCCAACGCCCTAACATGTATGACACGTCACTCAAAGTCCCGACGGCGATTCGCTGGCCCGGAGTGACCAAACCGGGTCAGGTTGTCGATGAGTCCTTCAGCTCGGTTGATTGGTTTCCAACCATTTGCGAAATCGCCGAAATTGACCTACCCAACAAACCTCTCCGTGGAACAAGCGCCGCTTCGGTATTCAAGGGCGGCGGTTCCGACTGGAACAACGATTTTTATGGCGAGTATTCCACGAAGCATCAATCGCAGACTCACATGCGAGCGCTGCGCACGCCTCATTGGAAGCTGGTTCGCGATTTTCTGAATCCGGAACGGGACGAGTTTTTCGATCTGAAAACGGATCCCGGAGAAACCACCAATTTGATCGACTCGAAAGACGCGGAGCATCAAACCGTGATCGCCGAACTTCATACCAAGATCCTCGACCGAATGAAGGCGATCGGAGATGATACAGCTAACAAAGAAAGGTAGTCGGACCAAGTCTTCCTCACCAATGACCAAAGAGTCGCCCTCAGCTTCAGTTACCTCCAAGGTCAAACACGACACTTTGTGTTAAAAAATTAACATTACCCGTTGACGCCGCAGGTTCGCATGTTAATTTTTTAACATATCGATGAATCAGGAATCCAAACTCAGTTCGCGGGAGCGCGAGATCATGGACTTGGTCTGGCGCATTGGCGAAGCCACCGCTCGCCAAGTCCAGGAGGCGCTCCCTGACAAACCTGCCAACGCTACCGTGCGCACGATCTTGCGCATCCTCGAAGGCAAAGGCTACCTCACCCACCGGGAAGAAGGCCGCAAGTTTATCTATGCCCCGGTTGAGTCACGGGAGAAGACCGCGGAGTCGGCATTGAGAAGATTGTTAGGGGTTTTCTACAACGGTTCCGTGAGCGAAGCGGTCTCGGGACTGCTCCAAATGAAAGATACCAATTTGAATGCAGACGAGCTCGAACGTCTTGAAGAGATGATCCGCACTGCCAAACAGAAAGAAAAATCCAACCCATGAACCCAATGTCGAATCCTCTCAATGATTTGGTCCCTGTCCTCGCAGCGGGAACTGCCATCCTAACGCTTGCCTTTGTATCAGGACGGTTTCTACGTGCGGAAGCCGCCGCCGCGAAAAAGTCTTTCTGGATGATCACGCTAGCGGTGCTGCTGCTCATCTGGCCTCTCGAAGTCGTTCTCCCGGACTGGAAGTTCGGGCTTCCCACGAATAAGGGGGAGAAGTCAGCAACGACAATCGCAGTTCCCACCTCGGCCGTGCTGGTTACAGAAGCGACTGAGTTGAAACCACTCAGTCTTCCGCCACAAGTGCCTGGCATCAATACGGTCGAGCTTGAGCCAGTCGCGACTAGCACTTGGAGTGTGGTTCGGATCTTTGCGGTGGTTTGGCTGGGAGGCTTCACGTTGCTGCTCCTCCGCCTTGGGATTGGAAGAATTGCCCTCGCACGCCTTTGGCGGGAGGGACAACACGCCTCCTCGGAGTGGGACCAACTTGCTCGCGAGTCGGCGTCAGCCCTGGAACTTCACCGCAAAGTCGCCGTGCGCATTTCTCCAGCGGCACGCCTGCCAATGACCTGGGGAATCCGCAATCCTCGCATTCTTTTGCCTGAGAATGCCTCGAAGCTCAGCGAAGAAGAACGCCGAGCTCTGCTTCTGCATGAAATGACCCATATCGCATCGAGCGATGCCCTGGCACTGGTGACCGGCCAACTCGCGGTGGCGATCCACTGGCTCAACCCGTTGGCTTGGTTGGCGCTGGCACGACTTCGCTTTCTCCAGGAACTCGCTTGTGACCAACGTGTTCTTTCTCTCCAGAAAGGAGATCCTGCCGACTACGCCGGGTTGCTCGTCACCATCGC
>JBCDHN010000138.1:0-7179 GCA_038749915.1 Verrucomicrobiota bacterium
GGCTGATGAGCGATGGCGAAGTTCGTCGCGGTTTCCTCGGTGTCACGATTGGCGATGTTACCCCCGACCTGGCTCAAGGATTTGGTGTTGAGCCCAAGGGAGCCCTTGTCAACGACGTGAACCCCGACACGCCGGCTGCCAATGCCGGAATCCAGCCCGGTGACATCATCGTGAATTTTGATGGCAAGGAAGTTGTCGACGTCGCCGCCCTGCGCTTCGTGGTGGCCAATACGGATCCTGGCAAGGAAGTCGCAGTTGATATCATTCGGAAAGGAAAAACCGAGACGGTCAACGTCCAATTGGGCAAGCTTCCGGGATCGGAGGTTGCTTCGACCCGTCGGAGCTCAGGCCCAACTCCTTCGGCAAAGACGGAGTTTCTTCCCGGTGTGGAGGTTGCGTCCTTGACTGAAGATGCCCGAAATCGGGTAAACCTTCCCCGTGGAATGAACGGCGTTGTCGTCACCTCTGTGAACCCAAGTTCCAATGCTGCCAGCGCAGGCCTGCGTAACGGCGATGTTGTCGTCGGCGTCAACCGTCAGGAAGTCTCATCTCCAGCCGACGCCGCCAACGCTTCGAAGAATGCTGCGGGCCGGGTCATCGTGCTCCGCGTCTTTAATCAAAGCGGTTCGAGATTCATGGCTGTCGAGAGGGACTGAGTTCTAGCCAAACAAACAGCGGAAATTTAAAGATCGGGATGGGCTCAACAATGAGCCCATCCCTTTTCGATTGTTCAATCATGCACGACCTCGACGCGATCCTTGCTCTGGCGAAACGGCATTGCACGATTTCGGTGAAGGGCGTCCATGGCGTGGCGCACTGGCAGCGGGTGCGAGAAAACGGGCAACGCGTTGCAGAGGGGTCGGGCGCCAATCTCGAGGTCGTCGAACTCTTTGCCTATCTTCACGACTGCTGTCGGGTCAACGATTGGCTGGACCCAAGACACGGACCGCGTGCTGCCGACTATGCTGAGACGCTGCGTGGCACCGCAATTCAGTTGGAGGACGATGCCTTTGACCTTCTCTACGAAGCCATCCACGATCATACCTCGGGCCATCATCATGATGACGTAACGATTGGAACCTGTTGGGATGCGGACCGTCTCGACATTGGCCGAGTAGGAAAGCGTCCCAACCGAAAATACCTCTCAACCGCAGCCGCCAAGGATGAGGCGGTGATGACTTGGGCTTATCAACGGAGTCTTGGGAGGTAGGCCCGCTCACACTTGGGCCGAGCCACAGCGATCGCCGGAACCGTGCCAACAGTGGATAACGATTTCCAGCTAACTCACTTTTTCTTCACGACAACCGCTGCGAGCGCTTCGCGGAATTCTGCAGCGCTTTGAAAGCGGTGGATCGGGTCTGGCTGCATTGCACGGTTCACGATCTCGTGGAGTTCGGGATTGGTGAGCGGAGAGAATGCTCCTCTTGGGACTTTGCCGGTTACCATTTCGTAGAGCAAGACGCCCAAACTGAAGATATCAGCGCGATGGTCGACCTCGTGGCCGTCTAATTGCTCAGGCGCGCTGTGGCTGGGAGTCCCCAGGATCGTTCCGATTTCGGTCAGCCCGGTCAGAGGTTCGCGGCTGGTCAAGGATGCCGCCTTCGCTAAGCCGAAGTCACCCACTTTCACTCGCCCGTCCTGTCGTATGAGGATGTTGGCAGGCTTGATATCGCGATGGACGAAGCCGTTTTCATGGGCGTACTCGAGAGCGTGGCAAACTCCGCTTAAGATTTCCAAAATGCGGCTTTCAGAAAGTTCATCATGCTGGATGACTTGATGCAAATCCAATCCGTCAACCAATTCCATCACAATGAAAAAGTGGTCAGCCTCGCTTTGTCCAAAGTCGTGAATTGCTACGATGTTAGGGTGATCGAGGGCCGCCATCGCTTGCGCTTCGCGACGAAACCGTTCCGTAAAGCTGGGATCGAAGTCGGAAAACTCTGGCGGCAAAACTTTGACTGCCACTTCGCGTTGGAGTTCGCTTTGAATCGCTCGATACACCGCGCCCATCCCGCCTCGTCCCAGCAACTCCCGAACCTCAAGGTTGCTCAACAGGGTGTCCAAGTCTTCAGGCGCCGGAGGTTCCCAATTCTTTGCGCTGCTCTGAGTTTGACCGGTTGAGGCCATTCTGAATGCGGCTTTTGCATCAACCGCCATTGCGGAAGGTTCAAGGAACGGCAATAGCCGGTTTTGCGCGTAGAAGCCAGCCCGCGCGGTAGAGACAACGCCAATCACGACAAAGAGGAGGCCGGGCGGATCGAAGTTCGCCTTCAGAAGCAAGACGATTGCGCCGATCATGGTCATGGCTGCCACAACAATCAGCTCCCACTTTTTCAAGCTTAGGGCCGCAATCCCCGTCAACAGAATGGTAGTTAGCATTAAAAGCGAAGCCGGAATCAGTGGGTTTTCGGAGAGGCGTGCGTTGATCCAAAACCACAGTAACCAAAACGGAAGGTCGAAGAAGCCTATCGCAATCCGACCAATTTTGGTAAGCCGAGTACTTACAGGACAACCAAAGCGCATCACAATGGTGTAGATCAAGTAGAAGGCAATGAGAGGCCAGGTGATTCGGATCTCTGGAATCTCAAAAACTACCAACGCAAGCGCGCAAGCAACTGCCCCCAAGCCGACCGACACGAGTCGCCACGTGTTCTGCCAACGAATTGCGATTGGCACGGCATGATCCATGGGGCACGGTTGCGGTGGAAACAACCCTCAGCAACCTCTCCGACAATTTTGACGCTGTTTTTGGCGGCGATCGGATCCGAGTGCATAGTGAAACAGTGGCAACTCCCTTCGAACAAACCCGCTGGAGCCTGATTCAGCGCGCTGCCAGCGACGGCGAAGCGACACGCGAAGAGGCGTGGCGGGAGTTCCACGAGCTCTACCGCGCTCCGCTGCTCTGGTTCATCCGAAGTCATGGCTGGCCCGAAGATGAAGCTGCGGACCATCTGCAGAGCTTTCTCGCCAAACTCGCGGAGCACAATTGGCTGCGTGAAGCTGAAGCAGAGCAAGTGAAGCTCCGCACGTTTCTTCTCCTTCGCCTCAAACGGCACCTCAATGACATTCGCAAAAGGCAAAATGCTCTCAAGCGTGGCGGCAAGGCGGAGATCGTTTCCGCGTCTGACGACGAGGAGCTGTTGGGCCCTTCCGGAGACTCACCCAGCGAACAAGTCCAATTGGAATTTGATCGTCGGTGGGCCCAAGCGATTCTCGATCGCGCGATGGCCAGGCTCCGATCGGAAGCGGAACGACGGGGGAATCTGACAGTTTTTGACGTGCTCAGTAGCCAACTTACCGGAGAATCACCCGGCTTGCTCCAAGACGCTGCGACCCGTTTGGGTAAAACCGAAGGTGCAATTCGAATGGTGCTCAATCGACAGCGCGAGCGATTGCGTGTGGTGCTACGCGAAGAGGTGGCCGAAACCATTTCGCCAGGGTCCGACATCTCGGAGGAAGTGCGCTACCTCGCCGAGGTCTTGGTCTGATTTCAAAAAAGTTCGGCTAAAACCGTGCGTTGCCGTTCTGCTTTTCCAGGAAAGGTGTGGATAGCACCGACCAAACCATATTGGTGCTGGTCAAAAACTGTCCAAGGCCAACCGATGAACCATCAAGAGTCGCTATCAGAATCGAAAGTCTTCGGTCCGTTTTCGGACGATGAGGCAGCTACCAATTCCAAGGATTCTTTGATGCCTGAAGACGGCGAATCGGTGCGGGTGGAAGATACAACCATTGAGAATTCCGATACGATCGTTGAGGAAGAACGCTATCTCGAAACGACTTCTCCATGCCCGTCCAGTCCATCGCCAGCGGCACCTCCTTTCGTTCTTGGGGCTGAGGTTGCCCGCGGGGGCATTGGTGTCATTGTCCAAGCCCAGGATTGCAAGTTGGATCGGGATATCGCGGTGAAATTCATGCAGGACACCAGCGCCGATGAGGTGGCCCAACACCGTTTTATCCAGGAAGCCAGAGTCCTCGGGAGACTGGAGCATCCCAGTATCGTTCCGGTGCATGACTTGGGTTGCGACGAATCCGGCCTGTTCTTTTACACGATGAAACTGGTCCGCGGTCGAACACTGCAGGACATTGTCGACGATCTCCGAGCCGAGGATGCCAATGCACTCGAACTCTACAGCCTTGACCGCCTTCTAACGATTTTTCTCAAGGTTTGCGATGCCATCGCGTTTGCTCACTCCGAAAACATCATTCACCGGGATCTGAAACCAGCGAACGTGATGGTGGGGGAATTCGGTGAAGTTCTGGTGATGGACTGGGGACTGGCCAAAATCCTCGACACCGATTCGGATTGGACCACTGATCAATCCCTAAACATCCAAACCGACATTCTGGCTTCGGATGCGATCGGAACGACGGTTGAAGGGGCAATCATGGGCACGCCGCAATACATGAGCCCAGAGCAGGCGAACGGGGAGATATCCAAAACGGACGCCCGCTCGGATATTTACTCTCTCGGGGGAATTCTCTACACCCTGCTTACGCTGCAACCACCCGTTGAAGGTAAGGATGTGGAAGAGGTGCTGGAGAAAGTTCGCAGCGCAAATCTCGAGGCGACTTATCGGTTGTCGAACGAGAAAGTGTCGAATGCCCTTGCCGCGGTAGTAACCAAGGCGCTTTCGCTCCAGCCGAACGAGCGTTACCAAAAGGTGAGAGAGTTGAGTGCGGATATCGAAAAGTGGCAGGCAGGTTTTGCAACGCAAGCCGAGGACGCTGGTTTGCTTCGCCAGGTCAAACTGCTCATTCGGCGTCACAAAACGTTTTTTGCTACGGCGGCAGTTGCCCTGCTGATTCTTGGTGGATTTTCCTCATGGTTTGTCCTCAATTTACGAGCCAAAGAGAAGCGGGCGGCTGAAGGAGAAGCGATTGCGAAGGTGGCGCAAGCTGATGCCGAGGAACGACGCATGATTGCCGAGGAGACTTCGGCCAAGTCTTCGATCCTGCTAGCCGACTCGGCTTATCAGAGAAAGGACGGCAGAATGATGAATGTCTTCCTCAACCAAGTTCCGGAAGTCTACCGTGATGCCGATTGGAAGTATTTGAAGTCTCGGTCCATCTCAGCAGAATCCCTCGCGTACGGGCATCGCAGCGTCGCCGCTCACCCACTTCAGCCAGGAGTCTTCGTTACCGGAAGTAGCAGAGGTGGAGTCACGATTTTTGACAGTGTCAGATCGGAAACGTTGCTGCAGTTCAAAGGTCCCCACAAAGAACCAATCGTTGCCATTTCTCCGGATGGTCAGCGAATTGCGGTTGGCTGTTTCGCAACTGCGGACGCGGGAATTCGAATCTACGATGCGAAGAACGGGGAGCTGCTGAGGAAATGGGACAGCCTCCCCTGCATTGACTTGGAATTCCAATCCGGCGGCCAATACTTGTTGCAACAGTCCAGGCACCTTCGATCGAACCGGGAAGGAATCTGCCTTTGGGACAGCGAATCAGCCCAACTTAAATGGCAAATTCACCCCTCTAAAGTACGCCAAAGTTTACCCTGCCGATTTTTGCGTGATGTTGGAGTTCTTGCTACAGGACACAACGGTCAGGAAGGATTTTTTGTGATTGGGATGGAAGATGGTGAAGTCGTCGATTCCTTTGGGGCGGGAGTGATGTTCGACTTTATCGTTAGTCGAGACGGCTCAAAAATCTACTATCTGTCGACCAATGGTGTGTTGGGCTCTTACGATTTAAAAACCAGCTCGACGATTTTTGCCATTCAACAGCCGAGGGCCCTCCGGCTAGAGAGCTTTCTTTCGCTTGGGGCTGATTCATCCACCTTCTACGCGGTACTGAGAAATCAGAATTCGAGACAGTTTTCGGTTCAGCTCCGCGATTCCGAAACCGGGACTGTATTGAGAAGCTTGGTGATGAATGACACCCGAATTCGCGACGCCTCAGTTCACCCCTTGAATGGCGACCTATTCATCGCAGCCGTTGAATCACAATACCGGCAGGCACCCCCAAAACCAAGCTGGCAAATTCCAACGTTGGATGATCCTCAACGTGGCTTCCGCAGTCGTTTTTGGTCGGGCAAGCAGTTCCTGGCGTTCACCTCTGATCAGCGCTACTGGTTGGCAAATATTCCATCCAATTCAGAGCCGCTTTCCAAAGTTAGCCGGGTGCAGAATAAAGGCGTGTTTGACCTGCTCGCAGGAAGTGATCTGGGCACCTTTACGAATCGAAGAAACGTCGACGTAGTTCAGGCGGGCAGATCAGGGGCCACAGAACTAGTTTCCGTTCAACTTGCCGACCGTTCGGCTCGAGCCGTCCAATTGTCCGAGGCGGGGAACTGGCTAGCCGCAGTGACAACGGTTAGTGTCGATAGACACTTGGGTGTCTATGATGCAAAGTCCGGGGAGCACGTCGTAAAACTGAGCCTCTCTGACAAGCCGAGCAACGAAATCACCGATTTCACCTGGCTTGGCAAATCTGAAATCGTGGGAATTGGACTCGAAGGCGGAAGGCAACTATCGCCAAATCTCGATCACCTTGCCAATGCCTTGGTAAAGTGGGAGGTTCCTTCGGGAAGAATCAGCGTGAGCCGCAATCATGATTCTGCATTGTATGCCGTTGCTCTTTCGAGCGATGGTTCTCAAATCGCGGAAGGTGGCGAAGACCGTCGGGTTCGAATTCGCGACGCCGAAACTTTCAAAATCCAACGCGAGTTTCGCGTTCATGACGACAGCATCCGATTGATTTCCTGGCACCCTACGTTACCCGTTCTAGCTACCGCGTCCGACGATTTAACCGTCCGCATTTGGGATGTCGAAAGCGGAATGATGTTGGAAGAGCTGATCGATTTTTGTGGCACGCCTATGGCGATGGAATTTAGCCCTACCGGGCACTACTTTACGGTTTCAGATCGTCAACACTGCAGAATTTGGGAGATCAATCCCCGCAAACTCGTCCCCAAAAAGCCAATGACAGGCGTGTGCTACGTTCGAATCGAACATCCTGGAGGACCACAAGACAAGCTTACCCTAACCGAAGTCGAAGTTTTCAGTGAGGGAGTGAATGTTGCCCCACGAGGGAGTGCAACTCAAATCCACACGGTAGGGGACGCAGTGGCTTCCCGTGCCATTGATGGTAATCGCGATCATCGTTGGACGGCCGGAAGCCGCACATTCACGGGATTGGGAGCCGATTTGTGGTGGGAAGTGGAACTCAACC
>JBCDHN010000139.1:0-7138 GCA_038749915.1 Verrucomicrobiota bacterium
CGTAGAACGGGTGTTTGGACAAGGGCTCGGAATCCATCATTTGGACGGATGTCTGATGCCAGCCCAGATCATCCATATAGATGATGACGAAATTGGGAGGTTTCTCCGCGTGAATCAGCGCCGAAGTGAGGGCAAGCAATAGGATGAAAAGTGTCGTTTTCATTGGGGGTTCGATAGTTCTGGCGCAGGGTTGAGCGTTGCGGCCAAAGGGGAGCCATTGGATTCAAGTTCCTGACAGAGTTTGCATTAGTCCTCGCGAATGATGAGCCGGAAGCCAACAAATTCAGAGGGGTAGGGGAAGTGGAGATCTGGCTTTGCAGGGTGGCTCGGCGGCCTTTTCCCGAGAGTCACCTTGAGATACTCTTTCGGACTTACCCAGGATCCACCGCGCAGCTCCCCGCTACTGGTCTGCTCCCAGACATTGCCGAAGACATCGTGCAGGCCCCAGGGATTCGGGGCGAAGCTGCCGATTGGTGCGAGCTCGGCGAATCCGTCGTTCGAATCGGGCAGAGGATCAGCGTATTCATACAAGTCGTCGCCGGTATCAAACAGGGAACGATCGGCAAAATTGGCGTGTTTGGCAGGGTTGGCTTTTTCCGAAAAATAACGTTCGCCTTCGGTGCCGGCCCGTGCCGCATATTCCCACTGTTCCGGGGACGGCAGCCCATATTCCCAACCACGTGGTAAGCGACCGGATTTCTGTTCGGCCAGGGTCAGGGTCGTCAGAAGTTCATTCAAATCGCGCTGCTTCAGGGAATGCGCAGGATGATTTCGATGGGTGAGATTGGGTTTGGCAGGGAATTTCGATTTCCTGGCCTCGTACTTTCCAATCCAGAAGCCCGGTTGCTTCCCATTTTGAGGGCACCAGCAATAAACGCTTCCGTGGGGAGAGACCCATTCGTCTCCAGCGTTTTTGCCACGAACCAAGGTTGTCGGCGGCGCGATCGCTTGCGAGGCGGGTTTTGCAGCCGCTCCCGATTCACAGGTCGAACGTTGCCAACGACTCGCTTCGCTCAACCAGGTTTCCAAATTCTCGGTCGTTGATTCAGCGAGCCGCCTTGCCATTGAACCCGAACGATCGCTCCAGGTGTTTGGTTTCATCGCGAAGTTCAGCGACACGCCGTCCGGCAGCACGGGGACAGCATTCAGGCCGGGCGGGCCGCGACGCTCATCGTATCCTGGCGCGATGCCTTGCCCACTGTCGATCAGAATAATCGTGCTTTTTGCGGCAGAGCGCCTTCCCACCAATTCGATCACGTCCCCGAGAACAATCGCTTTTCGGTTTCCTTCAATCATGAGCAAAAGGGCTTGCGCCACGTCTTGGCTATCGGTCGCGGTCATGCTGTGGCCGCCAAAATAGATCAGGGCAGTGCCATTGACCGGCGTTGAGTCGATGAAGGCTTCGATCTCGAGTCGTAGTTCATCACGAGAGCGGTCCAGGGTCGTCGTTACCCGGAAATCCCGATCGATCAGCAACTTTGCCATGGTCTTTGCATCCTGCGCTACGCTTGGAATTGCGTCTTTGTCAGGATATTGGCTATTGCCGATTACCAACGCGACACGGTGATTCGCTTGGGCTGATGCTGTGATTGCGCTAAGAACAAGAGCAATACGAATGACCAAGTTTCTCATGTCAAGAGTTCCGTCAGGGGACCTTCCTGATCGATGTCCTGGATGGTCAGGTCCGGCATTCCAAACCGATCACGACGATCACCCACGGCATGAAGCAACGTGGTGTAAAAGTTTGCCACGGTGCGATGGCCTTTCTGGCCATGCCACGGATAGCGAAGATATCGGTTTGCCGTCTTCAGGCGCCCGCCCAGATCACCGATCACGATGATGGGCCACTCATAGCCCTTGGCGTGGTGCTGATCTGCGGCGTCAGAAAGATAGATAATCAGCGTGTTGTCCATCATCGTGCCCTCACCCTCAGGGATCGATTCCAACTTGCGGACAAAGGTCGCCAGTTTCTCGCAATGCCGCCGGCGGGTTCGGATGTGAAGCTCGGCAGCGGTGGTTTCCTGAATCGTTTTCTGGTGTCCAACCTCATGAGCCGGAATCGGACCGGCCGCGAGATCGAGTTCGGAGCCATCGAAGGACACGCCGACCTGATTTCTGCCGGCGCCGGAGGAAAGGGTGATCACATTGGTCAGGCCCGCGATAAAGGCGCCGGCAGCCACCTCAAACTGTGCTTCCATTCGTTCGAAGGCAAAGGCATTGGCCCCGTATCGCTCCGTGACTTCCGGCGTGACCATGCTGATACGCTCCTGCAACTTCACCAGCGATCCCTGGCGGCCGCTCATTGATTCGAAGGCATGGAGGTAATGATCGAGCTTTTGCTTTTCAGCGCCGTCGAGCCGTTGTTGCATCCGTTTGACATCCTCCGCGAGGAAATCGAGCAGCTGGGTGTTGGCGTTGAATTTTTGGCGTTCCGCCGCGCCACCACTGATGGAAAAGAGCGATTTGTGGGCGCCCAGCGGGCTGCATTGAGTTGGCAGTGGGACGCCTTTGCTGCGAGCGGAGACATTATAGATGATTGAGGTCTCGGGATTGGTGACAACGCCGAGCCCACTATGAAAAAAGATGCCGGGTAATGCCTTTGCCATGGCCGCGTCAATCGTTTCGGCGAAGGCATCCTTGGGACTCGGAAAGCAGCCCAACGCGCCCATCCCACATCCATGGTTACCCAGCGCCACCCGTCCTGACAGCCCATGGATCAAGGCCATTCGATCCGCGAACGGTTCGAGTGGCGCCACCGAGTTGGCGAATGGGTGACCCGCCAGCGGGCGATCCTCAAGCGTGCCCGGTTCAGGATGCCGCTCGATGCCTTCGGGCTGGATCTGGTCGGGATACATGCCGTTGCCTTGAACGAAGAAGAGGATCCGCGCCGGATTTGCCACTGATGAATTCGTCGCCGCTTCGAGTTGGCGCAGAAAAGGAGCAAAGAACACGCCGCCGGCACCGAGGGTGGTACCGCGAAAGAATGTTCGCCGGGGAATCAATTTGGGGTTCACGGTTTTGAGTTGGTCAGTTAGGGAATATTGCTTCTGCGCGATGGTTCTTCAGTCGATCGGGGAACCTCACCCACAAATCGAAGTAGAAACGAATCCGAGGAAAGGAGCGAGACAACCAGAGCCTCAAAGCTGCCATCATGATCGCGATAAGCGGCGTGAGCTTTTTGCAGGGTGAGGGCATCGCCGAGGGTTTCGTTGCGGCCCATGAAGAAACGGAAAACGTGACGCACAAACACCTGCTCGACATGCTCGGAATTTCCCAGTCGTTCCATCAGTTCGATCGGTGAGGTGACTGCTCCGCTTTCAATGTTTCCTTCGACAAACGTGATAGCGCCTGAGGGATCCACCGGCCGTCCCAATTCGGTACGCTGGCGGCGGCCGTAGTGAGTGAACTGCTCAAAGGGGAGTCCGAGTGGGTCCATCTTCTTGTGACAACGCCAGCAGTCCGCCTTCTTCGTAGCCTCCACAACGCGTTCACGGAATTGCTGGTGCTCGTTCTCCGGCACTTTTGCTTCGACACAAATCGGGACATCCGGAATCGTTCCACCAAGGAGATGGGTACGAATCCACTTGCCGCGCTGGATGGGATGATTGTCGAAATTCCCGCTCCAGGCCGCCAACCATGCCGGATGGGTCAGGACGCCGGCACGCTGGCCGCGGGGCATTTGGACGGGTTGCTCGTCTGTCCAGATCCAATCGCGGTAAAGCCCATAAATCGTGGCATACTCGGGATCGCTCTTGACCGGATTGTTGCCGTTGCTTGGCTGCCTGAAACTCGGCTGATAAGCAATCTTGTCTTTGTCATACTCCATATCGACGAAGTAACGATCGGTAGTCAGCAGTTCGCGCAGTACCTGACGATCCTTTTCCAGGATGAATTGGATCAGATGTTCAAGATCCTGTACTAATAGCTTGGGAAGATAATAGCCGCGCTCCGGCTTATCTTTAAAGACTTCGACCGCATAGGGATAGTGAAAGTACTCACGGAAGAAGTCCATCACCCGGGAGTTTCCAAACCGCTTCGGTGGTTCCTCGAAGCGGCGTTTCACCTCTGACGCAACGCTCTCGTTCGTGTCCAGTTTACCCTCTGCCGCCGCAGCGATCAGTTGGTCGTCCGGAAAGTCTCCGAGCGCATAGGAAATGGCGAGCGCGGTTTCCATGGGAGAGAGTCGAATCCGCCCATGTTCATCAGCCGACCCTGCACCGAGTTCTTCGCGGAACAGCGCTTCGGCTCGCATATAGATCGCCATGAGCAGGCGCTCCGCACCCGCCCGGCGCCCGTTCTTCTCAACGAGGTTGCGATAGAACGCCGTGAATCGCGCAACTTCCGGCTCCTCCGGTTCGCGACGCAAGACTTGAAGGAAGGTTTTGCGGATCGCAAATCGCACATCGTCATCCGTTGGGGCTTCCTGTTTTTCGGTTAACTTCTCTAATGCGAATCGAGACCGGATTGGAACAATCTTCTCCGCGTTTGCCAGTAGCATTTCGGTCGTTGGTTCATCGATGAAATACCGTGTTGCATAATCACGGAACTCTTCGCCATCGGCCAGCACCAGTGGGTCGGTAAGGGCATGGGCTCTTTTCAATCGAGCGTCCCCAATGTCGAGGTTCCCGTAAATTGCCTGCCGCAACCGCCAGATTCGCGGTGGCCCCGGAATCACGGGCCCGTTGGCTGACTCGTCAAAGAGGGCGTCATGATCAACATAGTTTCCGTAGGCCGGTAGCTTTAACTTGGCTTCGATTGGAAAACCTGGTTGCTGAGTTTCCAGCAACTTTCCACGAATCCAACTCAACAAGGCCTCGCGCTCGGCAGTTGCTGGTTGGTCAGCCTTTGCGGGCGGCATGTCATGGAATTTGACCCGCTCGTAGATGATTCGCCATTTTTCGAAATCCGGGCTGCCGGCGACCTGAGGCTCAATCTGCTCCAATGACAGCCTGCCTTTCGCAGTCACGTCGTCGTGACAGTCCAGGCAATACTGATCAAGAAAGGGAGCGATCTCCTCTTCGAAGGCAAATTCCTCAGCTACACATGAAAGGGTCGAGACGGCCAAGCAAATGCCAACCAAACCCGTCCAAGTCCTGAGCCAGGCCGGGCAGAGCCGGTGACGCAGCAGGGGGCCATCAAGAGGGTGGCAGAGGATTTTCATGACGAGGGATGAATCTCGTCTGCGACGGAGATTCACCTACTAAGTTGTCGTCCTCGAAAAATTGGCCGACTTTTTCGAACTTTTTTAGAACCTCTTCTGACCCTCTCTTCATGGGCTTCCACTCATGAGTGGACCAAACCTGCCTGCCACTATCGTCTGCACCTTTGCTCACCCACTGGGGATACCATTGAGCAGCAGTTCATCCAACCTATTCCGGAAACTTGGTGTAAGGATCACTCTCGCAGATGTTTTGTGAGAGCGCTTTCAGATCGTATTCGGTTTTGGTTTCACACTTATAGGCGTTTAAATCGATTCCGTAGATGACGTTCAACCACAAAAAAACGCCTTCGTTTTCCGCCAGTTCTCCTCCATGACCGAAGTCGTCACGAAAGAGAGCATTGGGAGCAGGTCTTGTGTTCGCGACGAACTCAGTGAGTTCGGGCAGCTTTTGGTCATCATACAATTTCCAAAGCTCCACCATCCAAAGGCATTGTGGAACCGCCATGAAGATCGTTTCGGGGTATTCCTTCCGAAGCTGATCAATGAGTGAATGAATGTTCCGTTGATTCTCTTTGGCTTGGGTTTCGTACTCCTCGAATTGCTTGCTTTTTTTGGTAGGCCAGGGCGCCTGAATCACGAACACGGTTTTGGAGTTGTGCTCCAACGCCAGGTCAATCCAGCGTTTGTAGTCTATCAGATCGCTTCCGACATCATGATACGTCAGGGCTAACAACTCGACATTTCCTCCCGTGAGCAATTCTTTTGCCTCGGCCACATCTCTCTTGGTGCTGTTCCACAGGTTTCCAGGGGCTCCGTTGACTCCTCCGTGAAAAACGACCACCTGCTCATGGTTCTTCAATCCCAAGTTTTCAGCGTGGTGAGCGACATTTTTCACCATGTGAACAAAGTAGCTATGTCCCATGAAGAGACAGTTGTAGCCCTCTTTTCTCCCCACTAGCGGATCTCCAGCCGGTCTGTTAAAACGCGTCACATTGGCGTCCGTCGGACCATTGGGTGGGGTAGTCTTAGGAGTAGGGGTAGGGCGCCCTTCTCCGAGCTCCGGCATTCTGGTAAGCAACGCTTGTTGAACTTGGGCCGGCAGGCTGGGATACAGCTTCTTCAGTTCTTCAATGGTGACGTTACCATCGCCATTGCCATCGGCCTGTGGTGCCTTTGCCAGTATCCTATCTTGAAGACTCTGAGGAATGTCGGCGAATGCAAAGTTCACGAAGGATAAGGAAAACGTCAGGAGGGTGAGAGCAAGGGGTTTGAAGTTCATTCGTCTGGTCGGGGTTGAATATCGAGAGGTGCGCCTCTCATCACTTTACTATTTTTCGTTCAGGAGTTGGGGATCGTAATCGGAGTTTTAAAGGAGAAACCATAGAATCAAATTCGAAGCTTGAAATGGTCTGCTACATCATCCGGAGACTATGTCTTGGAAGTTGTGTGGAAGTCAGCCTTATCCTTGACATCGACGGAGGGAATCCGGGATGTGATGTCATTGGGAATACGCTTGGGTTTACCGGTGATCCCATCGACATACACCCAATCGGTTTCTCCCTGGGCCAGGAGTTCGTTGTCACTTGCTCTCAGAAACTGATAGTGGCGGAAACATCTGACCCGCCGATAGCTTGCGGGCCAGGTCAGGGCGACTACGGAATCGCCCGCGAAGGCAGGTTTCAAATATTCGATCTGATGGGAGCGGGCAAACCAGGTCGGGCCGGTTGCCTGCATGGCTTTTTCACCGACTCGGGATTGAAAGTGGAGGGTTGCGACATCCTGCATCCACTGGACATAGACGACATTGTTGACATGCCGGTTCTCGTCCAGGGCGCTCTCCGGAACCGTAAACACATATCGGAAAATGGGATCGTTATTATCTTCTTCACTCATTTCTCATCTCCATCGATGGCATCGGGATGTCGGTTGAACTTTCAAGGGCGATCCCAGGTATGAATGGATGGTGGCGATCAGTTC
>JBCDHN010000140.1:0-7111 GCA_038749915.1 Verrucomicrobiota bacterium
CGATGGCTCACCAATTTCCAATCGCCCTGTCGCAAAGCGCGATTGCTCGAGAACTGAAAGTAGAGTTCTTCGTGGGGATTCCGAACTTCGCCCTCAAAGATGGGCACGAGCGACTTTCCTTCGAGTGGCTCAAGTTGAATTTCGGGCCATGAATCGGGATACTTGGTGCCGGCAACGTCGATTGCCGTCGCCATGAAGTCGATGAGATGTCCCACCTGGCCGGTCAAAGAACCGGGCTCAGCTTCGATTCCACTGGGCCAATGAGCGATCATGGGGCTCGAAATTCCGCCCTCGTGTTGATTCTGCTTGTGAAGTCGGAACGGAACATTGCCAACGTGCGACCACCCGGTGTCGTAGCACCAATAGGATTGCGCGTCCCACGGCTCGAACTCCTTGCCTCTGGTCCGATCAAAGGGACACGCACCGTTGTCGGAGCAGATCATGATGAGAGTGTTCTCGAAAACGCCCTTCTCCTTCAAAAACGCTACGAGGTCGCCCGTTACCTGATCCACCCGATCCACCATTGCAGCAAAAGCAGCCATTCGCCGCGATTCCCATTCCTGGTCTTCCTCGCTCAATGTGTCCCAGGCCGGAACATGCTTGGGACGCTCGGCCGGCTTCCATGTCTCCGGCAGGATCCCCAACTCACGCTGTTTGGCGAGGCGGGCTTCCCTCAGATTGTCCCAACCGGTGTCGTAGCGGCCCTCATACTTCCGAAAATCCTCTTCGCGGGCATGAAGCGGATAATGAGGCGCATTGTGTGCAATGTAGAGAAAGAACGGGCGCTCCCCATCCTCTTCCAGCATCTCCGTCACGAACCGTTTGCTGTAGTTTCCCCAGGCATCTGTCGTGTAAAAGTCGTCGTCAAAGTCATTCCACGGTTTCCCGTTCAGACGAAACGTGTCATCGCCAATGAAGAAATTTGTCGCTCCCGAAAGATGCCCAAAATAACGGTCGAATCCGCGATCGGTAGGCTCGTTTCGTAGGTGCCATTTCCCGACCATCGCCGTGCCATACCCCGCCTTGCGAAGCACCTCGGCAATGGTGACCCCACGATCCAGGGACGTGCTTCCCGCCTGATTGCAATACAACCCGGTCAAGAGCGATACCCGGGAGCTGTGGCACTTGGCGGTGTTGTAAAAATTGGTGAACCTCAAACCATTGGCCGCCAACGCGTCGATATTTGGCGTTTCGATTTCACTGCCATAGCACCCAAAATCGGAGTAGCCCAAATCATCCACCATCATCAATACAATGTTGGGACGTGGTGCGGCCGTTTCGGCAACGGCAGAGAAAATGAGCGCAACAAAAATCAGGGGTTTTATCATCTCTCTGGCTAAGGGACTTCTTGGCAGTCGTCAACTGAGAGACGGCGACTGCCGAGGGTTCTCCAAGCCGGGCGTCCACTCCTGAAAGCGATGTTTTGCCTTGAGACGGGTAGTGATTTTTGGTAGCGCTTTGGTTCCAATGAGGCACCTAACCCCTGGCCGTGCAGCCTTGTCCTTTTTTGCTGCGATCCTCCTTCCATTCAGCTTTGCGCCGACCACGGCTGATGCGCGCCTGAAAAGCCGAACGGAGATCGAAGAAGACAATATTCGACGGAACTACGATGAACGCAGAACCCGCGGCGTTCTTGCCCTCAACAAGATGTATCTGGTGAAGTTTGAGGAGGAAAGGAAGCGCCTGTTTCAAGCCGGAGAACTCGAGAACGTCAAATTGGTGCAGGAAGCGATTGAGCTGCTCAAAACCGAGGTCTCTTTCATTGAACGAACGACTGACATCCGCAGAGGACGAATTCCGCGCGAGCTGGTGATAGAAGCGCTTGTCGATGGATCGGACGAACTGGTTGTTTCGAAACATGGCCTTTCATGGATCAGCTATGGCGCGGCGAAAGTCGGTCGTCATCAAGGCCGCGATGAACCCACCTACCTGAATCAGGAGGAATGGAGACCCAATTGGGAGGAAAGCCGAAAAGACCGGGGTCGCGACGCCTCCGCAGTGCGCCGACAGCCGATGATTCCCGATCTCCTGCAGTTTCAACTCCTTGCCATTGGCCCTCATCAAGGATCCACCGGAATCGAGGAGCGATCCCCCATCGCCAACGGATACAATGAAGAAGACGAGCGATATGTCGTGACGATTCCGGATGGTCAGTCCAGTTCCCGCTGGTATCGGTTTCGCCTCTTTTACCCGGACCTGCCAGCGTTCAGCCAAGATCTCCCGAAGCAGAGCAACCTTGCGGTTGTGACTGAATACCTCACCAAGCGGAGAGACGGAGTCTCCAAACTCAATGTGAACTACCTCGAAGATCTCGGGCGACTGCGGACGCTCTATCTGAAAGATGAGAACCTGCAGAATGCGGAAAGGATTCAGCAGTTGACCGAAAGTATCGAGCAGGAAAACGAAGTTCTCAGCTCAACAGGAATCAGCTCTTAAGCGATCGATTCGGTTGCCACTTCGGTGAGATTCTGCCACCAAGTTAGGGTGGTTAAAGATCGCCAACTTGCGAAAGAAGAAATCGAGCGACTAAGTGTCGAACTGGAGCGTCACAACCGGCTCTACTACGAGGAAGCACAGCCCGAAATTTCGGACCGGGAGTTTGATGAGCAACTGAGGCATTTGCGGGAACTGGAAACCCAATTTCCTGAATTCGCCTCGCTCAATTCCCCAACGCAACGGGTGGGTGGAGCCCCGCTTGATGGGTTCACGCAAATCGAGCATCCGGTTCGCATGATGAGCCTCGACAACACCTATTCCGAGGAAGAGCTGATCGACTTCTATGGACGCCTGCAAAAGCAGCTCGACACCGCAGAAATTCCCGTAGTGATCGAGCCAAAAATCGATGGGGTTGCCGTGTCCATCGTCTACGAAAACCGTTCCCTCAAATATGCGGCGACGCGGGGTGATGGTCGCACGGGCGACGTCATCACCCACAACATGCGCACGATTGGGCGCCTTCCCCTGACCTTGCCGGAAGCAGCTCCCGCCTCCCTTTTCGAGGTTCGCGGCGAAGTCTTCATGCCGAACGCTGGTTTCGCCAAGCTCAACGAAGAGCGGGAGGATATCGGAGACGCGCCCTTTGCCAATCCGCGAAATGCTACGGCTGGCTCCCTCAAACAGCTGGATCCCAAGATCACGGCGAAACGGCCCCTCGACCTCATCGTGCACGGTTTCGGCAAGCTGGAGGGGTTTGCGTTCGAGTCCCAGAACGAACTTTATGACCTCCTCCGCACCTGTAGCCTTCCGGCAGCACCGAAAGTTTGGAAAGCCGAAAACCTCGAAGAAACCCTCGCTGCCGTTCGCGAAATCGACCAACACAGGCACGAACTTCCCTACGAAACGGACGGGGCAGTGATCAAGGTCAGCGCCATCGCCAGCCAGCGGCAACTCGGGGTCACGTCCAAGGCTCCCCGCTGGGCCATTGCCTTCAAGTTCGAGCCCGAACAGGCCGAAACCCAGCTTCACAGCATCGATATTCAGGTGGGAAGAACCGGTGCCCTCACTCCAGTTGCCAATTTGGAACCGGTCTTTGTCAGCGGCTCGACCGTCTCCCGCGCCACCCTCCACAATCAGGAAGAAATCGAGAGGAAAGACATTCGCGTTGGTGACTTCGTCATGATCGAGAAAGCGGGCGAAATCATTCCGGCTGTGGTTCGCGTTCTCACCGAGAAACGCACCGGCGATGAAGTCCCGTTCGTGTTGCCGGACCGATGTCCGGCCTGCGAAACGTCCGTCACTCACGTCGAAGGCGAGGTCAAAGTGTTCTGTCGCAACCCGGTTTGCCCGGAAAAGATGCGCCGTCAGCTTCGCCACTATGCCAGCCGCGGCGCGATGGACATTGAAGGGCTTGGCTCCGTCATGGTCGATCAGCTCGTCGATTCCGGCCTCGCTCTTGATATTCCCGATCTCTATCGCCTTCAATTTGACGACGTCATCGAGCTGGAACGCATGGGGCAAAAGAGCGTCGAAAAGCTTCTCGCCGGGATCGAGGCTTCCAAATCGCGTCCCGCCTGGCGTTTTCTCTTTGGCATTGGTATTCTCCACGTCGGCTCCACCTCGGCTCAATCCCTGATGGGTCACTTTCGCAGCATCGAAGCGCTCGCCAATGCCACGGTCGAGGAATTGGAGGAGGTTGACGACGTCGGCACCATCGTCGCGCAGGCCATCAGTGACTTCTTTGAGGATCCTGTTCATCAAAACCGCATGGCTCAATTGCGGGATCTGGGGCTTCCCTTTGCTGCGGCAGATTCTGAATCGTCAGAAGCTGGGGCTGAGACTTCCACAACCCTGGCAGACACCACCTGGGTCATCACCGGAACCCTCAGCGAACCTCGAGACGTCTTTGCCGACCGCATCCGCTCCGCCGGAGGCAAAGTCACCGGCAGTGTCAGCGCGAAAACGAGTTATCTTCTCGCCGGAGAAAAAGCCGGCAGCAAACTCAGCAAAGCGGAAAAGCTGGGCGTTAAGATTCTCACTGAGGAGGAATTCGAGGCACTGCTGAACACAGAATGAACGGCCCCTTGGTTCACCAGGCTTCCAGGACATCGTGGTAGCCGCTGGCTTCGTCCTGACTCTTGCGAACTTCCGAAAGAACATCATTTCCTTCATAGGTTTCGAGCTTCTGGAGCAGGTATTGCATCAAAGCGGTCATCTCCGGATTGAAGATCGTCGGGTTCAGGTCCATTTGATCGCCCTCAACGTCTGAAGCTGCGGCATACTCCCCACTATGTCCGTCCAGAATCTCGCTCCCGATCCGAAAGACAAGATAGCCACCAGTCGGGAGAAGATGACCAACCTCCTCTTTGAACCGCGGAAAAAGAAAGTTGCTGGAAATCGGGCTTTCATCCAGATCGGACGCAATTTCGAAGGCTTCTGCTTCTCCGTTTTCTGAACGCCTTACCTTCCCGCTGAGCAGTCTTCGATCATGCCCTGAAGTGTGCGATAAATAGCCGCCCACATACTCACCAATTTCCCTGCCGTTGGAGTCGCTCAGATTGTAATATCGGCTTTGTCTCGGAACCGTGGGAACCAGCCATTCTTCCAGCGTCTTTCCGGTCTTCCAAGTTCCTCCAGTGTGCGGATCGGTTTCGGAGGTGAAGGAGATAATGGCAGGGAATTCTGAGTAGGGCCATCTCCGGCTTGCCAGCTTCACCTTGCGCGCATGCAGGCCCTCGGTCGCCGGATTGATGAGAATGGTAAGATCGGCAAGGAGCAACTTGCGATGATCGGCGTCCTCGCTCAGGGACTTCAGCTCGGCACTCCCGTGCCTCTTCAAGTTGTAATACGCTTGCATGGAGGGAGTCATGACCCGTTCGACAACCCTTCCACCAAAGGAATGGCCAATCAGGACCACCGTCTTATTCTCCTTGTTGGCTTTGGCGCGAAGCTGCATCAGATAGCTCAGCAAGGTCGGGCTGGCCAATCGGCTCGTTGCAGCACGGCGCCCCGGAAAGCTGAGCGGTCCCAAAAACGAAAACCGCAATGACGGGTCACCTGGCCAGGAAATGTAAACGCCCACATGATCTTGCTCAGGCTGCTGCTGATTCAAATTGAGAATGAATTGACTGAACATCACCAAATCCCCATCGGCACGGTCCGGCCGCGAATTGTGGTTCCATCCATGGACGTAGACATAAATCGTCGTGCCTCTCCAATTGGCTTCATCAACGATGGTCGTTGCATAGTTCTTTTGGGAACCGGCCCAGGAATCCCCGCTGTCATCAAACTCAATGATCGCCAGCTTCCGAGCCTCAATGGCCTCGAGGATCTGCGGACGAACTTCGGTCGTATCGCGCGCCACAAGCGTCTGACCGCTTCCCTCAGCTGAAACCACTTCCCAATGCTGAACCAGCACCTCCTTGTTCCCCCGCATCAGAATGTTCAGGGAAACCATCACGATCACGCAGATCAGTAGGACGACGATAAGCGGAATCGCAAATTTACTCGAGAGTTCTTTCATGAGGGGAATGGAACTCTGCTAGGGCAGGCTTGGCCCAACTTCAACCAGATCGACAAAACGATTCGTTTCTTCGCGAAGAGGAGGAGATTCGGTTGCGCATTCTCAGAAAAATTGCCGACAATGAGCCATGTTCTTCGTGCTGTCGAAAACTCTCGGAATTCTGCTCGAACCGCTCTTCCTTCCTTATTTGTGCCTGGGCCTGGCACTGCTGGCGAAGTGGAGACGGCGAATGCTCCTGATGCGAATTCTGATCGCAACGGCCATTGGGCTGCCGGTTCTCTATGGCTTCCTGCCGGTTTCCAGCCTGCCTTTGCAGTGTCTCGAAAACCGGATTCCTCCCGGTGACATTTCCGACCGCGAAATTGACGGAATCATAGTTCTCGGCGGATTCACGAGTGATGCAGCGGTAGCTGAAAGCCGGCAGACTTACGGACTCATCCACAGCGCAGAACGCTTTACCGGGGCCCTTGAATTATCGCGGAAGTTTCCCGACACCCCGGTCTTGTTCAGCGGGTTCTCCGGCCGCCTCTTGCACGAAGGATGGAGCGAAGGCGACCATATCCGCGATTTGGTTGACCGGATTGGAGGGATGGGGCCGATCCTCTACGAGGAAGAAAGCCGCAATACCTACGAAAATGCCGTCAATAGCCGGGAACTTCTCGAAAACTCGCCCGGAGCCAACTGGATACTGGTGACATCAGCCTGCCACATGCCACGCGCAATTGGCTGTTTTCAAGCGGCAGGATGGACTGGCGTGATTCCCTACCCCGTTGATTATCAAACGCCGAAAAGAGGGAGTTTACGCCTTTGGAGCCTCGTGGGAATTCACCACCTGCGAAGCGCCGCCCACGAATACGCCGGGTTGATGGTCTATTCTTTGACCGGGCGCAGCGAGGCACTTTGGCCAAGCTCGGGCAACGTTGGTGATTGAGCCTCAAAATCTCAGATTCAATCCCTGCTTCGCCCGCAGTGTGTCGGTTTTGCAACCTTCCAAACTGGGTTCCCAAGAATACAAGGACTGGGGCTGACGGTATACCAATCACAGACTTTGTCATTTCCCAAGGATCTTATGGCTCCCCACCAACTCGAGAAGGCTCGTCATGGCAGAGCCAATCAAGATCGCAAAAGGCGTAGAGCGTAAGCTCCTCTTGA
>JBCDHN010000141.1:0-7094 GCA_038749915.1 Verrucomicrobiota bacterium
GCCCAATCCTCTTTCCGGTCCTCAACCACCACCAGATCGGCAAAGTCGCGAACGTTAACCCAATCCGATTTCAGGTCACCAATCGGGACGGTGGGAGGATCTTCGATCGGAAGACTGAGCGCCCGAACTTCCTTCCCCTCGGGATGAATCATCCTATCGCTAATATACTCCGTGATGTCGCCGGTCAGGTCTCGACCGGGCTCTGTAAGCGTCTTTGGGTTCCGGTGAGGATTCCAGGTAACGGCTTGTTTGGCGATCGATTTTCCATAGCCACCAATCTTGACATTGCGTGCATAAAGCGCGCCGTCCGATTCGATGGCGGAGGCGTCCGGTGCCCCTCCTGTCAATTCCGAATTGAGAATTGAAACCAAGTCGTTCCCGCCACCGGTGCGAAGCGCCGGAACGGCATTGCGACTGGTGATGCGATGAAGGGCAAGGATGTTCCCGCGGTTGAGAATCCCAACTTCTTTCTGACCAGAAAGCTGGACATCTTCCATCGTGACCGAGTATTCCATGTAGGCGGTCTTCACTCCGGTGGTGAATCCCTCAATTGAAGTGTGGGCAATCAAAGTCGGGCCATTGGTTTTGTGAGTGAGATCGAGCCCCATGACTCCGTCGCCATCGCCGGAGCGGATCGTGACGTGCTCCAACGAGCCGTAGTTGTTCGAATGATATTCAACCCCGACCGCCCCCGGATTTCCAACTCCGGTATCGACGGTGAAGTGGTGAAACCAGTTGGCAATGGTGCTGCCGTTAACCGCTTTGTTCGACCCTGGCGGACCTTGTACCGCACTCGCGGCGACCACCGGCTTGGCCACTTCCGGATCCCCATATCCCGGTGCGTTGTCCATCAACCGGATCATGGTCGTGTCCCGGTTCTCGCCCTGAACGCGAAGAAAACGCCTCCACTTTACGGTATCGGAAACCAGATAGGTCCCAGCCGGAAAAAAGAGGACATGGCTGCCCTTGCCCGACGCTTGATGACCATCGACGACATCAAACGCCCGCTTGATTGCCGCTGTATCATCAGTCTTCCCATCACCCACGGCGCCAAAGTGTCGACGAATGTTGAGATGGCCTGCGTCTGGCGGAAAGACGGTATCCGGTGATTCGAAGGACACATCGGTCAGAGCCGTTTCCGTTGCACGAAGAAAGTGCTCTGGTCCAAGCACTTTTTCGGTGAGCCGAACCGAATCCACCAAACCATCAAAGCCGGCACTTACGAAACAGGGACCTTTATCCCATTCCAGTGGCGCTGCGAGGGCCTGTGAATCTGACTGCCAATGGTCGAGCCAGATTGTGACCGTCAGATTTTCCGCATCATAGACGAGGGCAAGATGCCGCCATCCCAACGTCTCTTCCCGCAACCGGGCAATCGAGACGTAGTGTCCGGTCGACCAGCGAGTCGCTTTTTTCGACCCTGGCACGGTCATCGACCCGCCCCAGTAGCACTGTTTGAAATTTGAGAGCCAGCGCGTGCCTGCGGTAAGCGCTGCAGTATCTTCGCCAACCCGCTTCTTCCCAAACACGTCGACCGAAGCCCGGGGAATCGAAGCTGGACTGACGAACCCCTCAAGGGTGAAACTTCCCGAGACCGAAGGAAGTTCGAGGTCGTTCTTCAAGCGAACGGATGACGCATTCGCCCGCGACTGCCCGATTAGGGGATCATAGATGAACGGGCCGGGAACATCGTCAATTCCTCCATCTTCAAAATCAAACTGGGTGGTGGCAACCAACCAGGACGGGAAGGTGAGCATGAAGAGGAGGAGGCTTCGGTTCATGGAGAATTGGGAAAAGTTGGCAAGGGTTCCAAGCCACTATGGCGCTTGAAATGAAGTGTCACAAAATCTGCGATCCTTGTCCCTCAAGCGATCGAGTCATTTCCCGATGGCCCCAAAGGGCTATATCAATTCCTGACACACGCACCAATGGAACGTTACAAGGCGCCTTCCAGTTGGCTCATTAACTCTGACAAACGCTCGTCGTTCTGATGGAGGTAATCCTGCTGTGCGCGGTAAGCCGCCCCACGTTCATTCTTGGCGGCTACGAAAGCAGAATCGGACTTCGCCTCTTCCTGAGCGGCCTTCTTCAGTTCGTGAATTTCTTCATCGGACACGAACAGCATCGGGTAGTCAGCCTCCAGTTTGGCCTGAGCAGCATCCGCCTCTTCGATGAGTTTCCGGTAACGCGGATCATCGCCAAACCTGAGGCGTAATCGCTCCAGCTCGGCCTTCTTTCTGTTATTCGGCCAGTCTTCAACTTCCGGTTTCTGAGCAATCAAGAACGCGTCGAGCGCCCGATTCGCTCGATGGGTCGCGAAGAGGGTTTCCTTGTAGACCGGGTCGGAGTCGTGCAGCTTCCGGCGCATCTGGCTCACCTTTTTCCGGTAGTCTTTATGAGACCAATTCACTGCCGGAAAGAGCTCCTTGTTTTGGTCATCCAGTTGATCGACTCGATTTACCAAACCGCGGTAAGTCTCGTCATTCTGATAGAGCCGCTCATGGGCGTTCACCTTTTCGATCCGAATTTCTTCCTCCAACGATTTTTGAACCGGATGATTTCCAATCGCGGCTTCAAGTCGAGCCCGTCCGGCCTCCTCGACATCTCGTTTCTTCGCCACCGCAGTGAAGATCTGGATGTTGTCGAAGGCGGCCTCGTTTTCATCAACCTGGAAGGCGAAATACTGACGGGTTCGGTCAATGATAGGGTGCCTGGCGTGGGCAACATGATCCGCGTCCAGATGGGCGATCACCTCGTCATCCACGAACTCCACCGTCATCGTGTACCAGCGATCCGGCTCAAACGCGTAGGCGCATTCCCCGTGGCGATAGGAAAAATAGGGCACGGAGCGATCCACGGCCGTCTGAATGAAAAAATGATCCGGCCGAAGATGAACCACCGCGTTGTAACCACCACCGCTCCCAGTCATCAGCCGGACGTCCTTGGCTTGCCCCAACCGAAAATCGAATTGAACCACCACGTTCTTGTATTCGGCATCGCGAAGAAAAATGCGCGTGTTCTCGCTACCGGTTGGGAGTCGTTTCAGAATGCCATCTTCGGCCACCCAATCTTTGGTGTACCAAAGCCGGTCGCTGACGAGACCTGGCTTGAAGTGGTCACCAAAGTAGAGATTGCGGGTCTCCGTGAGGAAAGGGGCTGACGGCATCCGCGCACCGACGTCCTCTCGCCACTCGCTCAGCGACCTCTTCAAACGATCGACGACATCAGCGTTCTCGCTAGCAACATTCGTCGCCTCCGAAGGATCTGAAGCTAACGCAAACAACTCGTCCTCACCCGAATCAAAGTGCTCGATCAGCTTCCAGTCGCCCGAACGAATCGCCCCACCAGAGACACCCCCGAGAAAATGAGGACGATCGAGGGGATAATGCCAGGCGAGAAACTCACGCTCCGGCTCAGCCTGCGGATCTTCCCAGGTCTGCAATGTCGAGATGCCATCCAATTTATGGCTCGGATCCGGGTCGACTTCCGCCGCGGCGAGCAAGGTTGGATAGAAGTCGGTATTGACCGTTGTCACTTCGGTAAAACCACCCGGTGCAATGCGCTCCGGCCAACGGACGATCAACGGAACACGAATGCCACCTTCATAGAGCTGGCTCTTTCCGCCTCGCAAGGGAGCGTTCGACGTTATATTGGTTTCCCCTCCGTTGTCGCTGGAGAAGATCACAATGGTGTTGTCGGCGATGCCCAGCTCCTCAAGCTTCGCTGAGATCAATCCGATCCCATCGTCAATCGACTCGAGCATCCCCGCCAAGTGCGGGTTGTGATGGGTTGCCCAGTGATTTCCCGGATCGCCTTTCCCAAGCCCGGCATCTTCACAAATATAGCAGTTGGGCCGCCCCGATGCGCCGGGCGCATGCTTTTTCCGGTACTTTTCCACGAGATCTGAACGACCATTCAGAATGGTGTGAGGCGCGTAATGGCTGAGGTAAAGAAAGAAGGGTGTATCCTGGTTTCGTTCGATAAACTCGACGGCTTCAAGGTTGAGACGATCGGTCAAGTACTCCTCTTCCCCGAGCCGATTTCCCGGAAGGTCGATCCAACGAATCGGCTGTTCGCGAAAGACATAGGGCCAGGTATTCGCTCCGTTGCCGACACCTTTGACTTCACTGCCAGTATTCCAGGCGAATCCATGATCCATGGGACGCAGCTCAAACTCCGCCTCTTGAAATTTGTAGCCGGTCAGGTGCCACTTCCCGACCATCCCCGTCGCATAACCATTGCGTCCCAGCATTTCCGGCAAGGTCACCTGTGCTTCTGACAACGCATTGGCAGAATTTGGCCGCAGGTAATCGGTAATTCCGAGGCGCGCCGGAGTCTGCCCCGTCAGGAGCGCTGCCCGATAGGGAGAGCAAACCGGAGCAGCCGCGTATGCCTGAGTGAATCGAAGGCCTTCCTCTGCCAGATTATCGAGGTGCGGAGTTTCGTGAAAGGTGTTTCCATAGCAGCCCAGCTCGGCCCATCCAAGGTCATCGGCCAGGACAAAAATGATGTTGGGCTTGTGTTCATCGGCGAACGTCGTGTTATAGCAAAATAAGGAGGTCGCCAGGAGCAATGCGACTCGGCAAAATAGCGCAGGGGGTTTCATGAAAAGTCATCTTGGCGGGAACGAAGCCAATGAACAATCGAAAGATGCGCTAATCGGCCCAACAAAAGTCGGTGTGAAGAATACCTTATTCCAACCGTAGGGTTCATTGGCTACCGGGTCAGCCCCATCCCCCTAAAGTCCCAAGAGTTGTTCATTCGGAACACCATGGCCTTACCGAGCAATATTCCTTGTGAGACCGCTATTCGGATCAGAGAATTTTCTCGCTTATCTGGCTTCTTCGCTAACGACATAAGGCAACAGTTCGAGAAGCGAAGATTCCTGAAGGAAATCATTTACTCGATGGGGCTGAAGCGGCTGGAACGACGCGTTCTCATTCAGTCTCATCGTAGAACTTCCTCGATCGGTATACCTCCGTCATATAGCTCTCACCCCACTTTTCGAGTTGACGGCCGATGGGCTGGAGGGTTGTTCCGAGTTTGGTTAGTCGATAGTCGACTCTCGGAGGCATCTCTCCATAATCAGTTCTCCTGACCAGGCCATCCCGTTCCAGCTCACGAAGCTGCTGTGTGAGCATCCGCTGCGTGACCTGTGGAATCATCTCCCGAAGCTCGCCAAAACGGAGAGCACCGTTCTGCTCCAGGTAGTAAATGATGGATGGCTTCCACTTTCCGCTAAAAACACCCAGGACGCGTTCAACGGGGCAGGGACCATCGTAATCGGGGCGCTTCATAAGAGTGGCTCAGAAAAGTCCTTGGGCACAAAATTGTGCCTTATTGACCGTATTTTGACGGTATACTAAGTATACCGCGATTGTTGGTCAAGCTGGTCAGCGATCAATGAATCACTTTTCGACGATCGATCGCAATGAAGACTACATCACGACTGTTGAGGCACCTCATTCTACCAGTCTGTGCCCTGGGCGCCCTCCCTCAAGGCTCCTTGGCCGCGGAGATAGAGACCAAATCGCTGGATGAACTCTACGAAGCAGCCCAAAAGGAGGGCGGGAAGTTCGTGCTTCGAGCGGGGGGAGACAAGCCCGACCAAATCGACTACTACCTCGACAAATTTAAGGAGCGATTCCCGAAACTCAAGGTGACACACAGCGTGGATGTCAGTCTCAACCACGCCCCTCGGTATGACAATGCTCGTGCGGCCGGCGGGGAGGAGAACGTGCCCGACGTCATTCAGTTCCAAACGCTACACGATTTCGAGTACTACAAGGAGCGCGGCTTGATCGAAGCTTACAAGCCGAAAAATTGGGACAAAGTTTTCCCGGACCACAAAGACCCGAACGGCTATTGGACCAGCTTGTACGGCGTCACTTTCAGCAACTATGCCAACCCCGAGGTCCTGGGCGCTACGAAAGTGCCTCGTGACGCCATGGACTACCTCGATCCGGCGTTAAAAGGGAAGATTATCCTCACCTACCCGCACGACGATGACGCCGTCCTGTATCAGTTCTGGCATCTGAAACAGCAGTATGGGTGGGACTACCTCGAGAAGCTGGCGGCCAATGACCCAAAGTGGGTGAGAGGAACCGCCTGGCCGTATGAGGCCATCAACAAGGGGTGGTACGCAGCAAGCTTTACCACCTTCTGGTCCTTCGAGCCCTTCCCGGATCAGAAGACGAAATTCGTGTTGCCCAGGAAAGACTTCTTTCTGACATGGTTTCAAACAGGAGCGATACCAACCCAGGCGAAGAACAAGGCCGCTGCGAAGCTCTACTTGAACTGGATGCTCTCAGAGGAATTCCAACGGACATGGCTCCAGTTTCCGGTGCGGCACGACATCGAGGCTTCCGGGGGCTACAAGTCGGTGCTCCACCACAATACGTCGCCCGGCGATTTTCGGCGCTGGATGATGAAGCGGGACCTCGTAGAGCGCTTCCGTCTCCAGATGAGGCAGCTGATCGGTGAGGTCGAGGGGCCTACTCCCGTTGATATCGACTACACCAAGAAACCTTGAATTGCAGCGATGAGAGGCCAAGTGAACAAACCGATTTCACTTTCGCAACGAGAGGGCGCAGCTCCTGAGACCACGAACAGCCTGCCACATTCTCAGCTGACACAACACGGTCCGGACGAGATCGTCCAGAAACTCCACGACTGGTGCTTTAGCCTGCCAGGAGTCGTCAACGACCCCAGCGGAATTTCAGTTCCTGGCGCTCGCGCCCTTGTCATGGATGACAGTGTCGAAGCCAATTCAGCGGCATTCATGGTGGGACGAGAATTCGCGCATATTCACCCACAACCTGACAACGGGAGCATGCACGTGAATTTAACGCCTGCCGATGCTTCTGAAGTGGTTAAAAGTGGCTGGGGTGAAGACCATTACCTCGTAACCCTGGGCCAGTATCCGCCGGGTCTCATCATGCTCTTTTCGCCTCGAGACGAAGAAGAACTTGAGACGATTCAATCGATCGTAAAGCGGGCATACGAATTTACCACGGGTGCGCTTCTCGATACCTGAGTTTTAGAGAGTCGGCTAGCCATCTTGTGCCTCTTCGAAGGACCGTTGTCCCACCTTA
>JBCDHN010000142.1:0-7060 GCA_038749915.1 Verrucomicrobiota bacterium
AGATCTTCCTGGAAACGGACTTATTCTACCAGGGGATTCGACCCGCGATTTCGGTTGGTCTTTCCGTGAGCCGGGTTGGTTCCGCCGCGCAGACCAAAGCCGTCAAGAAGGTTTCAGGAACGACCAAACTGGACCTGGCCCAATTCCGGGAATTGCAGGCTTTTGCCCAGTTCGGTTCTGACCTGGATGATGCGACTAAGGCGACGATCGAGCGCGGAGAACGCATTGTTGAGCTCTTCAAGCAGAATCAATACAAGCCCTTCCCCATGGAATTGGAGGTTGTTTTACTCTGGTCCATGCAGAACGGCGGATTCGACGATGTTGAGGTGGACCGCGTCAAGGAGTGCCAACTCGCGTTCGAAGAGTTTCTCACCAGCCGCAAGACCGAATTACTTGCCCTGATTAGAGACGAGAAGGCTCTCACCGACGATGTTAGCAGCGGCCTCAAGGAAGCGCTCGCTGACTTCAAGAAAACCTGGAAGTAAACCCTCTCGATTGCCTCACCGCTCACCTTAAACTGAACAGTGGCCAGCACCCGCGATATTCGCCGACGCATCAAGTCGGTCAAAAATACGGCACAGATCACCAAAGCGATGCAGCTGGTGGCCGCGTCGAAGATGAAGAAGGCGCAGGATCAGGCCATGGCTGGTCGTCCCTACGCCGACCTCATGAACAAGGTGTTGGTGAACCTCAAAGAGCAAACTGAGGAAGGTTTGCATCCGCTTCTCGAGGAGCGGGGTGAAGGAAGGGAATTGGCGCTGGTCATCACAACCGACAAGGGGCTTTGCGGCGGTCTGAATACCAACCTGCTCAAAATGGTGACTGAGCAGGTTAGTCCTGATGCCTCGATCGTCACGGTTGGGCGCAAAGGAAAAGGATCTCTTGCCCGCATGGGTAAGGATTTGATGGCGGATTTTCATATTCATGACCCGGTTCACTTTTCGGAGTCCAAACTCGTTTCCAAATTCCTCATCGAACAGTTTTTGGAAGGTGGATATTCGAAGGTTACCGTCGCCTTCACCAATTTCATCAACACGATCTCGCAAGAGCCAATGGTTGAGACGCTGTTGCCTGTTCGGCCGATTGATTTGGGACGGGATCGCGATTTCATCGGGATGGGGAAAGAAGAACCCGTCGACCTCAAAGGAAGTGGCCCTGGGCCTGCCGGATATATATTTGAACCGACTCCGGAGACCGTTCTCGATACGATTGTTCCTCTCTACCTGAACTATCAGGTCTATCAGATGCTTTTGGAGAGCCGTGCTTCCGAGCACAGTGCGCGGATGGTTGCGATGAAGAGCGCGACCGACAACGCGAACGAGATGATTGCCGATCTAACATTGGCCTACAACAAACAACGACAGGCCGCTATTACTGCAGAATTGCTGGAGATTACGACAGCGATGAAGGCGCTTGAGTAACCCCCAAGAAAGAATATTTACGACCCATAACAATGAGTAATAACGAGGGAAATATCGTTCAGGTGATCGGCCCGGTTGTCGATGCTGACTTCAGTGAGGCGGAAACGCTGCCGAAGATCTATAACGCGCTGGAAGTTGAATACGAGCTCTACGGCAAGCCCAACAAGCTGACCCTGGAAGTGCAGCAGCACCTTGGCGATGGCTGGGTTCGTGCGGTGGCCATGTCCACGACCGAGGGATTGAAGCGCGGCATGAAGGTTCTGGATACCGGCGATGCCATCACCGTGCCGGTTGGAGAAGCTGTTCTTGGTCGGATTTTCAATGTCACTGGCGAGCCTCAGGATGAAAAGGGAGAAGTTCGTGCGGCGAAACGCTATCCAATTCACCGCCCTGCTCCTGCCTTGACCGAGCAATCCACCTCCGCACAGGTCCTCGAGACCGGGATCAAGGTGATCGACTTGATCTGTCCGTTCACCAAAGGTGGTAAAGTTGGTGCTTTCGGTGGCGCGGGTGTCGGCAAGACCGTCATCATCATGGAGTTGATCAACAACATCGCCAAAGGGCACGGTGGTTACTCGCTCTTTGCCGGGGTTGGTGAGCGAACTCGTGAGGGTAATGACCTTTACCATGAGATGAGTGATTCCGGAGTTATTGATCAAAACGACATTTCCAACTCCAAGGTCGCTCTGGTTTACGGACAGATGAACGAGCCTCCGGGTGCTCGTCTTCGGGTTGCACTTTCCGCGTTGGCCATGGCCGAGTATTTCCGTGACGAAAAGAATCAGGACGTGCTGCTGTTCGTGGATAACGTCTTCCGATTCTCTCAGGCGGGTTCTGAGGTTTCCGCGCTTCTGGGCCGGACGCCTTCAGCGGTGGGGTATCAGCCGACGCTCTCTTCCGAGATGGGCGCGATGCAGGAGCGGATTACATCGACCAACAAAGGTTCGATTACCTCGTTCCAGGCCGTTTACGTTCCTGCTGATGACTTGACTGACCCGGCACCGGCCAACACGTTTGCGCACCTCGACTCGACGGTCGTCCTTGAGCGTTCGCTCGCGGAGCTTGGTATCTATCCAGCGGTTGATCCTCTTGCATCTACGTCAACGGCTCTGGCTCCTGACGTCGTCGGACAGGAGCACTACGATGTCGCTCGTGGCGTTCAGAACGTCCTTCAACGTTACAAAGACTTGCAGGACATCATCGCCATTCTTGGTATGGACGAACTGAGTGACGAAGATAAGCTGATCGTGTTCCGGGCTCGGAAATTGCAGCGTTTCCTCTCTCAGCCGTTCAGTGTGGCTGAGGTGTTCACCGGTACTCCGGGTGAATATGTCCCCATCGAAGATACCGTTCGCGGCTTCAAGGAAGTGCTCGATGGCAAGCATGATGATGTCCCGGAAATGGACTTCTACATGAAGGGTGGAATCGACACCGTTCTGAAGAAGAAAGAAGATTAATAAGGATCCAACGCACCGGCCCATGCCCATCCACCTCGAAATCGTTACACCTGAAGGCAAGAACTTCTCTGATGAAGTGGAGATTGTCGTGGCTCCAGGTGTGGAAGGTGAGCTTGGAGTCTTGGCGAGCCATGCTCCGTTGGTGACCACGCTTCAACCGGGCGAGCTTCGCTACACTCATAATGGCGATGAACACTTTCTGGCCGTGGGTGCCGGAATTCTCGAGGTCACTTCCAAGAGTGTTGCTGTGTTGACCGACTTGGCGATTGCGGATGACGAGATCGATGAGGCGGCTGTCGAAGCGGCTTTGGAGAGCGCGAAAATGGCGCTTGAGGAAAAACACGACGTCGAGGAGATCGCTGCAGTGCAGCTCGCGATCCAAAAGTCGATGGCCCAGCTCCACGTCAAGCGACGCCGCAAGCACGTCTAGCGACTCGTGTTGTAGATCAGATAGGGTTTTCGCCGCGTTCGGAACCGGCTGTTGAACGGTTTCCAACTCTCAACGATTTGTTGGGTCGTCGCGCCGTTCTCCAACTGCTGTTTCAAACGGGTTGAGCCATAAACCTTGTAAAACGTTTTCCAGGGATTGGCGTCTGCCGAAACGAAGATCTTGTCCTTTGGCAGCCCGAGTTCCTTGATGAACAGAATATTGAGAGCTGGCAAATCGGTTTTGGTGGACGGACGGATCTCAATCTTCGCTCCGCTGAACTCTGGCAGCCGGGGATTGGTGTAGGGCTGGAAGGTGACTCCCGGGGTGTTGGCGCGGCGAAGTGCTTCCACGAACTTTTCGGCATCAATGTTTCGGCCTCCGGCATACTCGAAGGGGCCGGAAGTTCCAATTCCGATATCGCCGATCTTGAGTTCTCCAAAGATTCCGGTCGCGACATAGTAGAACGGAGAACTCGCGTTGGGTATATTGGGAGACGAGGGGACCCAGCGCAGCCCGGTTTCTTTCCAGATCATCGAACGGTTCCAACCCAACATGGGAACGACCTCGAGCTGGCACGAGGTGTTGATCCAACCTGAATCGTTCGTCATTTTTGCCAACTCACCCGCCGTCATGCCGTGAACGTAGGAAATGGGGATTTGCCCGACAAATGAGCGCCATTCTTCTTCGATTGGAGGTCCCTGAACCCGAATACCTCCCATCGGGTTTGGCCGGTCGAGAACAACGAATTCCTTGCCCAGCTCTCCACAGGCTTCCATCGCCAGTACCATCGTGCTGATATAGGTGTAGGACCGGGAACCGATGTCCTGAAGATCAAACATCAAAACATCAACGTTAGAAAGTTGCTGGGGAGTTGGTTTTCTCGTTGGCCCGTAAAGGGAGTGGGCCGTGAGTCCGGTGAGGGGATCGGTTCGAGTCGCAACGTGCTTGCCGGCTTTCTCGGTTCCCTCGAGTCCATGTTCAGGGGTGAAAAGGGAGACCAAATTGACCTTGGTTGAGCGGTGGAGGACGAGCCGTGTCTGTTCGCCTTTGCGGTTCACGCTGGTTTGATTCGTGATCAGGCCGACTTTTTTTCCTTCCAGCCCGGGGAAGTTCATTTCTTCGAGCATGTCGATGCCGAGTTTGACCGGCCCTCGGTAATTCTTCGGATAAGCTTTTTTGGCCTGGCTGGGAACGTTTGTCGCGTCTTCGGAGCAGCTTCCGAGAAAGAGGGAGGCCGAGAACAGCCCGATCAGAATCGCCGATGAAACCTGACGAAAACCAAAAATCTTCTTGATGCGTTGAAATTTGGAAAGCGTTTTTCCGCGATCAGATTGGCGTTCCATGTTGCGAGGGAGAAGATAAGAGGGAAGGTCAGTTTGCAGAATCTATGGAAGAGAAAAATCTAGGACAATTTCTCCTGACAGGAGTTCCTGAGCCGGAGTTGGACCGTGAAACTGCGGCGCGCTTCAAACAAATTCAGCCGGGAGGATTTATCTTATTTGGCAGGAATATCAAGTCACCTGAACAGTTGCGCAAGCTGATCGATGATCTTCGTGACTTGAGTGAGGTGGAGCCGATCATCACGATTGATCAGGAAGGAGGCCGGGTTTCCCGCCTTCGGTTGATTGGTGAGGAGCCGCCGAATGCCCAGAGCCTGCGTGAGAAAGGAGATCATGACCTGATTCGGAAGCATGGGGAACTCACCGGGAAGATTCTCCGGCTCTTTGGATTCAACCTCGATCTCTGTCCGGTTCTCGACATTTCATTCGAAGGGGATACCGGTAATTCACTGCTCGGTCGAACTTGGGGACTGACCCCGAAAGAGACGATCGGAAACGCGAGCCTCTTCAATATGACCATGCGCAAGCAGGGGATTCTCAGTTGTGGAAAACACTTTCCCGGATACTCCGCTGCCGAAGTCGATCCTCATCATGAGTTGCCCGTGATCCACAAGACGATGGAGGAAATGGAAGCTCACGAGCTTCTGCCGTTCCGCGCTCTTCTCAAGGACGTCGACAGCCTGATGGTGGCGCATTCCCATTATCCCTGTTTTGATGCGGATCGTCCGAGATGGCCAGCCTCGCTTTCTCACAACGTGATTCAGAAGTTTCTTCGTGATCAATTGGCCTATGACAAGTTGGTGATGACCGATGATCTGGACATGGGAGCCATTCTCAACGAGGTCAGCTTTGAAGATACCATTCGATACACGATGGAAGCCGGGAATGACCTGGCCATGATTTGTCATCGCATTGATATGGTCGAAGAAGCTCGAACCCATCTGGCGAAGCTTCCGCATTCTCTGCTGGATGACGCGTTGCGGCGAATCGAGGCGACGAAGAAGAAGCTGGTCAAACCCGACAAGTGGTCACTTGAGCGTTTTGAGGAGATCAATCGGGAAATCTGGGACTTGCGAGTCGCGACCCTGGGCGAGGAGCGAGCGAAAGTCCTGAGCGTGGAAGACGGAAAACGATCTCCCGTTGAGGATTTCTAGGCGGGAACACGCGAGGGAGGCCATAGTAGAGGGGGGAGGCGTGCTACTTGTGGACCTCAACACGTGCAAATTGGCACCAATTTTCCCGGTCATGTTATCTGCGGTTTTTTTCGCGCTTCCTTCGCAATATCTTGCTCTCCCGCGAGGAAAGCGCTATGAATCCAACCTTTCCGCGCGCGTCCAACGTCTCGCCCTCCGTCGCCTATGATAGAAGTTCAGGATCTCACCAAAATTTACAACGGGAAAGTCGCCGTTGATCAGATTTCGTTTGAGGTGGGAAAGGGTGAGATTGTTGGATTTTTAGGGCCAAATGGTGCCGGAAAGTCGACCACGATGCGGATTTTGACCGGGTTTCTGTCCGCCACCGCGGGCCGGGCATCGGTTGCCGGGTTTGATGTCTATCGCGACTCTCTGGAAGCGCGGCGGCGCATTGGCTACATGCCGGAATCGGTTCCGCTTTATGCAGATATGCGGGTGAAGGAGTACCTGCATTTTCGAGCCCATCTCAAGGGCATGCGAGGACATGCAATGCGAAGGCGGATTGGCGATGTCATGGACCTTTGTGGATTGGTGGATGTTCGCCGCAAACTGATCGGTGCCTTGTCCAAGGGATACCGGCAGCGGGTTGGTTTGGCCGATGCGCTTTCGAACAAGCCTGATCTTCTCATTCTGGATGAACCAACCAATGGTCTCGATCCCAACCAAATTCGTCAGGTCCGCGGGCTGATTAAAGACCTGGGTGAGAATCATACGATTCTCCTTTCAACCCACATTCTGTCTGAGGTTGAGATGACGTGTGGCCGGGTCATCATTATTGATGGAGGAAAAATCAAGGCGTCGGATTCTCCGGAAAATCTGGTTCATCGAATTGAATCGTCAGGAACCATAACCGTGGAGATGAAGGGGCCATCCAACCAATTACAGAAGCGCCTCCGCGGCATCAAGGGGGTGAAGAATGTCTCCGCGGTTTCCAAAGATGAGGAATGGATGACCATGGAGTTGAGGCTCAATGGTCGAAATGATATTCGTGATCAGATTTACGAGATTTCAGTGGCGGAGAAGTGGCCTCTCCGGCAACTGAGCAAACGTTCAGCCAGTCTCGAAGACGTTTTCGTAGACTTAACCTCTACCAAAAAGAAGGGCTGAGTTTCGGAGCGGTGATGCAGAATTTTCGAACGCTATTGCTCAAGGAACTGCGAAGCTTTTTTGTTTCGCCGCTGGCCTATGTGGTCCTTGCTCTGGTGATGGTTTTGAACGG
>JBCDHN010000143.1:0-7043 GCA_038749915.1 Verrucomicrobiota bacterium
AGCAAGATCTTCCAGCCATTCCAGCGAATCGACATTGAGAGCCGTGTGAGCACCGTAGCTTTTCCCATCGAACCAGATTCGGCGTGTGTGGTCGGGGTGCTGAAGATCGGCCAGCGCTCTCTTGAATTCAGTATCCCAAATTTCGAATCGCGCTGGTTTACGGCGCGGCCACCCCAGGCAACGACTCGAGGAACGGCGCCTTGGTGCGCTTGAGTTCCTTGACCGCTTTTCCGCGCATCTCGACGAGTTTCTCGCGGAACCGCGCGTTGAGGGCCAGGTTGTCGAGTTCCTCGGGATCTTGCGAAAGGTCATAGAGCTCCTCGGTTTCCCCCTCGGTCAGCGTTCGAACATATTTGAATTGTTTGTCGGTTAGGGACACCCACCACGGCACACCGGCGAGCATCTGCTGATCGGGATCGGGAATTTTCTTGGTCGCGGAGCCATATTGGTCGGACGTCAGCGTCATGAGGACCGGTTCCTTGCGCGGGGTATCTGGTTTCTTCAACTGCGGCGTCAGATCCTGACCATGCATTTCCCAGGGCAGATCGATTCCCGCAAATGAGAAAAACGTCGGCGCGAGATCCTGGCCACCGACCGGTGAATTGCAGACCTGGTCCTCCGGGAGAGTGCCCGGCATGCTGAAAATAAGTGGGCTGCGGATCGTGGCATCGTAGGGGCCGAGCTTGTGGCGAAATCCATGATGTCCCCAGCCCATGCCCTGGTCGGAAGTGAAGACGACAAGCGTGTTGTTGAGCTGCTTGGTTTCCTTCAGGGCATCGATCATTTTCCCGACACCTTCATCGATCGCCAATACCCCTTGATGGACCTGGCGCACCCAATCATTGAGCGTGTTGCCATGGAGGCCCTGGGTATCGACGGTTCGTGCCTTGAAGCCGCCTTGCAACTCAGGCTGCCCGTCTTTGCCCGGAATCCAGTTCTCCATTTCATTGACATAAGCTGGCTTTCCGGGGCGCGGCGGATAGATGTCGGCAGGAATCGGAACGGTCACGCCAGGATACTCTTTGAGGTGTCGCTCGGCCGGGGTGAAAGGGCCGTGTACTGCGCCGTAGCAGACCCACAAGTACCACGGTTTCTTTTTGTCCCGATTGGAACCGTTGATGAAGTCGACGGCCCAGTTGGTGTAGTTGTCGGTTGAGTAACCGGGCACCTTGATGGGCACTCCGTTGATCTCCAGCTGCTGATCGTAGTAATAGTTTCCGGCATTGGCGGGATATTTCGGTCGATTCCAAACGACTTGATAGTCCCAATCCCGATCGAACCCGGAGTCGACTCCGGTATGCCATTTTCCAATCTGAGCCGTGGTGTATCCATTCGCCCGAAAGGTGCTGGGCCAGAATTTACATTTCTTGGGGTCGTAGGTGCTTCCGGGATATTCTCCCTCCATCTTCATCGACTCAACGCCGTGCTGAAGCAGCCCGGTCAGGACAGTGGCGCGTGATGCCATGCACCAGGTCCCGATGGTGGCGTGATGAAAACGAACGCCTTTCTCCGCCAGTGCATCAATATTCGGAGTCTTGACCCAATCCCAGGCTTCGGGGTAACAGCTCACCGCGCGATGAGTGTGATCGTCAGTGTAGATCAGCAGAATGTTCGGCTTCTGCGCGACCGAAATGGGGGCGAAACCAAGCAGAGCAATGAGGAAGGGGGAAAGGAAACGGAACACTATTTAGACGTAGGCAACGTAGCGGCTACGTCAAACTCTCACGTGCATCGATTTTCACCCGTAATCTAGAGGATTGACAAATATCCGCAGATTTCCAAGATTCCTGCAACCCGTGCGTCTTTAGCGACGACACCAACTCCCATGAACGCCGTCGAACAAATTCTTTACAACGCACTTCAGGAAAATCCGGACGATTGGTCGGTCCGATTTGAGCTTCTTGGCAAACTCCAGGCAAGCGGATCGGCTGGTGAAGTGGTTCAGGTAATTTCTGAAGCAACCTCCGCTCCGGCCTCCGACAGCGAGTTGCAGCATCTCGTGCATTTGGCAACCGAGGCCGGGCAACCGGAGTGCACCGAGCCGATTTTGAGTGCGGTGGTTGCGCAGAAGCCGTCCGGAGCAGTGGGACACCAGTTGTTGGCGAAGGTTTTGGTCAAGACGGGCAACATTGATCAGGCGCGCGAGCACTACAATACGGCTGTCGCGCTGAACCCGGAAATGACGGACGATATTTTGGCGGTAAAGCTGGCAGACCTGGGAGAAACGCTTCCCCAGCCTGCGGGCCAGGCTGAACAAGTGATTGCGGAGTTGGCCGTGCCTGAAGCGGTGGCTGAACCGGAAGTGGCAGCGATCATTCCTCCTCCAGCGATCGCTTCGCCTTTGACTCCGCCTCCCGGCAAAGGCATCCCGACTCCTGTTCCCGTTGAACCAGAGGTGGAGGAACCAGCTGCAGCAGACTCAACTCTTGCCGCGATTCCGGCGGTCGAAGCGGACGTTGCTCCTCCCACCAATCCTCTCAAGCCGGTTCCGGATTTGAAAGAGACCGCTGCCCACATGGTCACGCCCGAAGAGTTTGACTCACACGCTCATCTCGTGGAGCAGGATGGGGCGGAAGCGGTTGAGTTTGAAGATCATCTGCATCAAACGCGCCATCTCATGGTGGCTGAAGCGGGTGCAGTGGTTAAAGCGATGGAGAAGACCGGTGACAAGAACCAGAAGATGTCCTCGGTCGTGATTGCGGTTGTCGCTCACGTCGTGCTTGCGCTTCTTTTCGGTTTGGTGGCGATGAATCTGCCGCAGGAACAGCCTCCGCAAATTGTCGCCTCCGCCGCTCAGGTGCTCGATCAGGACACGATGCAAAAGCAGGAGCTGCAGAAGCAGGTTCAGCGCAAGCCGGTTCAGTCCGCCTCCAACCAGATGGAGGTGATCAGTGTGGCGGGAGCCTCTTCCGTCGCCATGCCTGACATTCAGACCGACCTCGTTTCGTTTGATCCGATTGGCATGGGGGACGCCTTCGGCGCGAGCATGAGCTTCGATGCCGGTGAGGACGGTGGAATGGTCTCCTTTTTCGGATCGAAGTCGACTTCGAAGAAAGTGGTTTTCGTGGTGGATTACTCTGCTTCGATGAAGTCTCAGGACAAACACGTCCTGATGCGCAAGGAGTTGGCCAAGTCGCTGAATGCGTTGCCTGGCGGCATTTCCTATCAGTGCATCTTCTTTTCGGGACCAGTCTGGTATGCTGGACAAGGTGTGAAGCGAAAGAGCAATGAAGACATGACGGTGAAAGCCGAGAGGGGCAACGACGAGTGGCGCTGGATGGGCAAGGGAGCCACCAACTGGTGGATGGAAAACAATCAGGACGGTGACCCTGACAAGTTGCCGAAAGCAGAATTCATTTCTTCCACCCGCAGCAATATCCGCAAATCCATCAAGCATGTGGAGGAAACCGACTTGGTCTACGGCACGGATTGGCGTTCGCCGCTCTACATGGCCATGAACATGGAGCCAGACACAATTTTCTTCATGACGGACGGTGCTTACGGCGGCAAACAGAACGTCCTCGACGATCTCATCAAGCACAACAACCGCAAGGGCCGGGCCAAGATCAACACGATCTGCCTCATGGTCCCCCAAGCGATGGAAAAGCTTACCTACCTAGCGGAAAAAAGCCGGGGAGAAGTGAGTTTGGTGCTTGCTGATCAAACCGTGCTTCGCGGGAAGGAATTGGAAGACTACACGAAGAAGGGGAAGTAGTCGGCTCCAGAGCTTGGTGAAGCGAGGCTTTGAACAGCCAGGATTACGCCAGTTTCGTTCGTGGTCTTGAGGTCGAGGCTGAAGCCCATCCTCATCGCTTCCGACGGAAGACGCTTCGGATCGCGCGGCGCGGAAATTGGTTTCTCGCGTTGGTCTGGGGATCGTTTGTCGCCGCCTTTCTGGGAGGTCTGTGGATCTGTGTTCTGACAGACAGCGAGGTCCTCGCCTGGATTGTGCTGTTGTTCTTCTTTTTCAACGGCCTTGTTCTCTACAGCCCGTTCGCGGTAAAGATCGAAAGTCCGAATGGCCTTCGCCTGAAACGGAAAGACGTTCCCAAGCTCTTTGCGGAAATGGATGCGGTTCGCAAAGCTCTTCGCATTCGCAAGATTCACCGGG
This sequence comes from Verrucomicrobiota bacterium, assembly GCA_038749915.1. GTDB lineage: Bacteria > Verrucomicrobiota > Verrucomicrobiia > Verrucomicrobiales > DEV007 > JBCDHN01. The sequence continues at coordinate 4,112 of JBCDHN010000143.1, forward strand.
TTTGGCTGAATGAGGAGCTAAATGCCGGAGCTGCCCAGATTTCGCGAGTTGCCAGAATTGGGCCGCTTCGCAATGAACTGCTGCTTGGGCTACCCTTATTGGAGACGGTGAGTTTGGACGAGTTTCGGGGCATTCTTGCCCATGAACTGGCGCACTTGGCCCGTCGGCATGGCCATTTTCTGGCTCGGATGACCGGGATGCGGGAAGGCTGGAGCGTTATTGCCGAAGAAGAACAACCTTTCATGGTGAGGATCTTGTTAGGAAAGTTTGCCCGGAAGTACTGGCCAACGTTGAAAGCTCATCTCGATGTTCAGGGAAGGTTGGAAGAGCAGGAAGCCGACCAACTGGCTTCTACGCAGTTTGACCCTGGAGCCCTCATTTCGGGCAAGGCGCGAACGACGATGATGGATCATCTGGTGATGGAGGACTATTTTGAGGGGTTGCAGCGCCTCAACGTTGCGAATGAGGAAGCTCCTGAGGACGCGGTTTCACAGCTTGTCCGTCAGCTTGCCGGGCCGTTTGAGGCGACCGCCATTCATCGATCTCTCGTGAAAGGGCTGGCCGATGACATGGAAGTCGATGAGACGCATCCCAGCCTTCGAAAATCTCTCACCGCCATGGGCTGGGAGTCCTCAGACAGCATCGCTGAAGACGCCACCAGAATTCAGGACTTGCTCACCCCTGTTTCTCCGAGCGCCAGTGAAGAGCTTCTCGGGCACACGCGTGAAGACCTCCGAAAAGAGATGGATGCCCGATGGCAGGAAGAAAATCGGGAGCTGTGGAGTGAGTCTCATCGTTTCGCCAAAGGTCAAGAACAGGCCTTGGAGCGAATCGAAGCACGACTTCAGAAGATTGGCTCGTTGACTCTTGAAGATGCTCTGATTCGAGCAAAATTGACCCGTGAACTGGCGGGCAGTGACCAGGCAATCCCGCTTTTCCGAGACGTTTTGAAGCAGGACCCCACTTGTGCCGAGGCGTGTCTCGAACTTGGGCTCTGCCTCGTTCAGGATGATGACGTTGCCGGAGCCGTGCTGCTCGAGATGGCGATGGAAACCGACCCCAGCTATACCTTTGCTGCGGCAGAGGCTCTGGCGAAGTTCCTTCGGCAACGGGATGACGACTCTGCCATGGAGTGGAAGAACCGGATGCTGGAGGCATCAGATCAGCTGAAGGAGTCCGAAAATGAACGAATGCGATTCTCGCACGAAGATACCCTGCTCGCTCATCAGTTTTCACCGGAACGAATCGAGGAGCTTCAGGACGCGTTCTCCAAGATGGATTCCGTAGCGGAAGTTTGGGCTGCACGGAAGCAGCTGCATCATTTGCAACGACCACCCATGATGGTGCTGGGAGTGAAGAGAAAACCGAAGCCGTGGTGGAAGAATGCAGATGAAGCGCAATGGGCCGAAATTGAGAGTGGTTTGTTAGTCAAAGTCCCAACCATCGAACACCTCCATGTGGCTGAAGTGACTTCAGGCTCCAGGATCCTCCAGAAGTTCGAGTCACTTGGTGAGGATGCTCGAGTTTTCGGATAGAAATCAGAAAAATCAGGCTTACGAGGTGATTCTAGAAGAAAATTGGACCGAAGAAGGCCGATCTGCTTTGACAAGAATGGTTGGCCGGGTACCCTGTACGGACCCCCATGACGGTAGAGACATCGCATTGATCCAGTCCCCGACTGCGATGTTTCCGCCACGAAGTCCCGCTTAATTGTGGCTCTGAGTGGTGCAGAGGAATCAAAAGATAGAGCGAACAAACCCCACCTAGTGGAGGTCAAACCAAACGCCAAACCTTTCCCTTTATGGATCAGAAATTAGCCAAATTATTTGATGAGCAGCCCAGCTCGATCGGAGACGAGTCAGTCTTCACCTTTGACGAATACTTAGGGCTCGCACGAACCGAACCGTGGATCACTCGGGATTCCCCGCAAATTCTCCACGACATGATGCTCTCGCGGGGCGTCGAACATTCGATCGTCACCGGAAAACCGGTGGTTCATCAATACAAGTTCTTCGAAACGGAGGACCTGATTGGCAAGTTTGTGGTTTTCGGGGCTCAAAAAGCCAAGGAAAACCTGGTCGAGAAAATCGACAACGCGAGTCGGGGCGCGGAAGCCACCAAGCGCCTTTGGATTTTGTTAGGGCCTCCCGGATCGGCCAAGTCCCGCTCGATGGATGCGATCAAGCTGGCGCTCAATCGCTACTCCAAATCAGAGGAAGGAAAGACCTTTACCCTCCTCTTACCTACGGTCGATGAACGACTCAAGGATCGGGCGTTGTTCACGGAGGACGGAATCCATTATCTGCAGGCGCCTCTTTATGAACGCCCGCTCCAAGTCATTCCCTACGACTTGAGGACCAAATTTGCGAAGGAACTGACCGATCAGATTGACCAAGATGCGATCGCTGGGTTCCTCGAAAGGCATCCCCACTATGATAACAGCTTCAAGATCCAGATCAGCGGACGGATTTCCCCGTACGCCCAGTTTGTCCTGGATCAGTTCCAAAAGGATCGTGGTTTGAGCTTCCAGGAGATGCTTGGCTTCCTCAAGGTAAAGCGGATGATTTACGATGCCCAGACCAAGACGGGTATCGGGTCTTATACTCCGCGGGATGAAAAAAGCCAGGAAGCGGGATCGCTGGTCGGTAATTTGGATTACAGCCGGTTGCCGATTTTCGGAAGCGAGTCCCACCCGTTGGTTCACGATTATCAAGGCGAGCTTTGCGCCGGGGCCAACGGATTTGTCGAAATCCATGAGATCTTGAAGCTCTCGGACAAATTTCTCTATGAGTTGCTCTTTGCGACTCAGGATCGCTTCTTCAAACCGGAGGGACAGCCGCCGATTCCCTTCAACGGAATTATTATCGGAACGATGTGTTCATGACGCTGCGGGGTATTCGTACGCTCGATGTGCGGCTGGAGCGGCACCAGA
>JBCDHN010000144.1:0-7033 GCA_038749915.1 Verrucomicrobiota bacterium
CTTAAAAGCATTGGAACCGGTATAATCATGAAGAATCGGCACCTGCTGTTGCCACGCAGTGATCCCTTTCATCATTCCATGATCCGGGAGCCCGTTCGTTTCTATATAGAGGAAGTCTTCATCCCACGAGAGCCCCAAGCGGTCCTTGAATGGAGCAAAAGCCTGCGCCAATGGAGGAATGGAGTCTCCCGCATTCTCAAAAGTCTTACCACCCGGATATTTTGCGGAATAAGGCGTCAGCACGGATGCGGTAGCGGCGATCAGAAAGCCGCACAGTACCAATAACGCAGGCTTCACGAACGTGTGCGCCTGGCCAAGCCGAACGTTGGACTTTTCAGGTTCGGTGAGAGTTTCCTGTTCAATTGAGGTTTTCATCGGTTGGTTGAGTTCGATTTGAAAAGTTCGCACCAAGGGCTTTAGATCAGACCTTGCTATTCGGCCCGCTCACTGGCATCAATTTTGCCGCGGGGCCAGGTTCGGGGAAGCGGATCGCCGTTGGGCGGGCTCATGACCACCGTGCGGAAAATGACCGTGTTATCGAGCGCCAGATCCGAGGTCCAAATCCACTTGGCTCCTTCGAAGTCATTCTCATAATACGGGCTTTTCGGCTTCACTGCTTCTTCGCTATGCTCAACTGCATTTCCCCACGAGCTGTCATCAAATCCCACTTCATACCAGTCCTGAGGAATCGGATCGTGTTTCGTCTTGGGCTGATCTTTGTCACCGTTCAAAGGGCCGTGAAAAAAGCTTTTCGCTTTCCAACCCGCATTCGTCATCGTTCCATCTCCGAACTTCAGGATAAAGCCACCGTCTCCAATGTTGGTGTCGCTGTATTCCAGACCAGTAACCTTGTCCGCATTATCCTTCGCCATCACTGCGATGGTCATCGGATATTCGGGAAGGATGTCAACGCTAACGACATTGTGTGGAATGAACGAGATCGAATCCACTACAATGAGATTGCCATTGATGTAGAGCTTGAACCAGTTGTCGGCATAAATGTTGGCCCGAACAGTGTCCGTGTTGATCCTTGGCTTTGCGATTTTCTGGGTGCGTCCTTTGTCACCCTTTCCTTTCCCTTTTCCGGGTTGCTGCGCTTCGGCAAGAGGCGCTAACAACAAAAGGTGTGTGATGAGAATATGAGTTTTGGGGGCTTTCATTCTGTGTTGAATCGATCCTAGCAGAGAAAAATGAAACGAAAGTGAACGGAGAAAGTTTTTGTTTTCTTTTTCAGAAACCGGCCTTTTTCGCCTTTCATTGCGATTGAGCTGCTCTGGTCGAATCGGATTGCAAATTCATCGCCGTTTCATTTTTCTGAGGTAGGATGCGGGTCAGCAAATGCGCATTCTCCTCGTAGAAGACGAACCCAACCTGCTCACCACCTTGGCCCGAGGGCTTCGCGGCGAGGGCTATGCGGTCGATACGGCGGACAACGGCGATGATGGGCTGATGAAGGCGCTCGACACGGACTACGACACCATCATTCTCGACGTCCTCATGCCCGGCCTCGACGGTTGGCAAGTCCTTGAGGGACTGCGAAAGTCGAAAAAAACTCCCGTTCTGATGCTGACGGCCCGAGACGCCATCCCAGACCGGATTCGGGGGCTGGATTCCGGGGCGGACGACTATCTCACCAAGCCCTGCCATCTCGACGAGTTGTTCGCCAGGGTTCGGGCTCTGATTCGCCGTCATTCTGACCAACCCAACCCCCAGATCAACGTTGGCGACATTGTCATTGATACGGCAGCCCTCAAAGTCTTCCAAAGCGGGAAGGAGATCGTCCTCACGGCCCGCGAATTCGCTTTGGTGGAATACCTGGCGATGCGGCGTGGACAGTTTGTCTCCCGGACAACCCTTTACGAACACCTCCTTGATGAAGAGGATTCGACGGCGTCAAACCTGATGGATGTCTATATCTATAACCTTCGGAAAAAGCTGGGATCGGAGCTCATTCAAACGAGGCGGGGAGTCGGCTATTGCATCGAATGACGAATCTCTTTCAATCCATTCGCTGGAGATTACAGGCGTGGCATACCCTCCTGTTGGTTGTGGTTCTGTCAGGGTTCGGCGCGGTATCCTACCTGTTTCTTCGAAACAACCTCTACAATGAAGTTGAAGAGGAGTTGCAACGGGGTCTCTCCGCGCTGGCTTCGGGAGTAAAGTCGGAAAAACCCGGCGGTGAAATCCGGCTGTCTGAGCCTGCGTTGCTCCTTCGCGTTCCCCGCGACCAGGAACAGCGCTTTGCCCCCGACAACGAACATTCGTTCTATTTTGCAGTCTGGATTGATGGGCAGATTGCGAGGAAGTCCAGCAGCCCACTCGCGGAAGATCTTCCGGTTCCGCAATGGAAATCCGGTACGGACCGGATCACCGTGAGAACCCGTGGCAAACTTCGAGAACACATTGCCTTTTCAAGTGGGCGGGCGAACAAGCTTTTTGGGGAACTGAAATCGCCCAGTGCAGGCAAAGGCACCCGGCCCGGTGAACTACCGCGAGCCATTGTCTTGGTAGGGTGCTCCCTCGAAAACGTCGACTCAGAGCTTCGGAAACTCGGCTCCCTTCTCGCGGTTTCCGGAGTTGTGATCTTCGCCATGGGAACCAGCATAGGATGGTTGTTCTCCGGCCAAGCCATCAATTCGATCGGAACCATCAGCGACGCCGCCAAAGAGATCGCGGCAGGAGATTCATCGCTCCGAATTGACCTCCAGGACACTGATAGCGAACTTGGTGAGCTCGCCAGTGTCCTCAACGAATCCTTCGATCGGCTTCGAGACTCCCAGGCGAGGCAGGCTCAGTTTACCGCAGACGCCTCCCACGAGTTACGGACCCCGGCCTTTGTCGTCCTTTCCCAAGCTCAACTGGCGCTTCGAAACAAAGAACTCTCGGAGGAGAATCGCGAAGCATTTCAAGTGTGTGAAAGTGCGGCCGTTCAGATGAAGGAATTGATCGAATCGCTCCTTGTCCTGGCTCGCCAAGATTCCGGGGCTCAGAGTGAAGTCCGCGAGACGTGCCAGCTCGACAAAATCGCAGGAGAAGCAGTGGATCTCCTTCAGCCTCTCGCGTCGAAAAAGGGGGTAACGGTCAGGACGGAACTCAAGCCAGTGGAAGTTACCGGTGATCCAAGCCTGCTGCGACAGGTAGTCGCAAATCTGGTCAACAACGCGATCGAATATATCAAACCAAGTGATGAAGTACGCATCTCGGTGGATCAGGATTCGGAGAGCTCGGTCGTTCTCACAGTCGCCGACAATGGCCCCGGAATTTCACCTGAAAACCTGCCCCGCCTCTTCGATCGTTTTTATCGCGCCGATCAATCCCGGTCCGGACAGAACGGCCACACCGGATTGGGACTCGCGATATGCAAGGTCATCGTCGAGGCACACCAAGGAGAAATCAGCGTGTCCAGTGAGTTAGGAAACGGAGCTACCTTCAGCGTGAACCTGCCTGCTTAGTTTGGCGATCCTATTTCTTACCCTTCCCTTTCTTCCCTTTTTCTTTTCGAGCACCTTTGGGCTTAACAACGACTGTGGGAAGGCCTTGCTTGAGCTGGTCCAGCTCGGACTTCATTGAATGGAATCGCCCGGTTTCGATGGCCTTCAGATCGTTGGATTCTGACGGATCATCTCTCAGATGATAGAGCGACGTCACTCCATTGGATTCTTCGATCAGCTTCCAGTTTCCATCAATCATCGCGAGGTCACCCGTCGCAATCAGGAAAGGAGAGCGTTTGATGGTCTGCCCAGACTGGATGGCAGGCCATTGATTGGTCCCATCAAGATTCGCGTCTGCTGGAATCGTCAGTCCAGCAGCAGCGGCGAGAGTTGGGAATAGATCATGAACGGAAATCGGCTGCTCCGAGATCACTCCCTCAGGGATGTGATTGGGCCATCGAAGAACACATGGTGTGCGAATGCCTCCTTCATAGAGAGTCGTTTTGCCATCACGGAAAGGTCCATTATCCCCGTGGCGAACATCCGCACCATTGTCCGAAAAGAATACCACCAGCGTATTTTCGCGAAGCTTGAGCGCGTCCAATTCGGCAAGGAGATTACCAATGGCCTGGTCCATCGCCTCTATCACGGCTGCATAGAGACCTCCACCGCCTGCATGTTTTTCCACGAGCTCGGCAGGTGCAGCCAGTGGGATATGTGGCGCGTTAAACGCAATCTGCATGTAGAATGGCTGGGAGGGTTCGGTTTCTCTCAGGAGTTTCACCGCTTCCCGAACCAGCAAGTCGGTGGAATACCCCTCCTCCTCGATCGTCCGCCCGTTGCGTTGCCAGTCTACCTGAGCCCGTTTCACGGAAGTATGTTTGAAGTAATCAATTTCCGCTCCCATGAATCCGTAAAAGTGATCGAATCCGGAGTTTGTTGGCTGGCCCCGTTTCCCAAGATGCCACTTTCCGATGAGCGAAGTATGGTAACCGTTGGAAGCCAGAACCCTGGGAAGATTGACGATATCCGTCGGTAAACCGGGCTGCTCTTTGCCGACCACATGGGTCAGACCGAACCGGCGCGGCATCAGTCCGCTGAGAAACGCTGCCCGGGCCGGGCTGCAAACAGGATAGGTGTAGAAACGGCGCAACTCGGTTCCTTGCGTTGCCAACTTGTCCAGGTTCGGGGTTGTGGAAGCGCCTGAGTGAAATCCCACATCATTCCACCCGAGGTCATCAGCAATCATGACCAAAAAATTTGGCGCCTGCTGCGCTTCGACCTCACGGTCTGTTTCCTCCTGGGCAAACACGAGCGGCGCAAAACCCAACAACAAGCCTAAAACAACGGCAGTCTTCCGGCGATTCACAATCATAGAAATCAAGCTAACCCCGTAACATGAAGCGAAGGTGAAAAGAGCAACTCTTTTTGCGCATCTTCACTGACAAACGGACCACAAGGATCAACCCAACTCGTTCCGCCAAGTAAGAACGCCACCACCCCGTTGAAGGTCAGCCTACCCGATCCGACCAAGCCTACGCTCCGCTAAACTCCTCTCGGCAAAGAGACGCTCCCCAAAATACCGGCAGAGGGTGTAACCCTGAACCGGTCCTTCAGATTTCTGAGCCCAGCTCACACCTGACAGAATCATGCAGATGAGGAAAGCGTGTAAAAATCAATTCATCAAAGAAGCGCTCAGGAATGGCATCTTTCGGTCTCCGCCATTTTCCCTAACGCGACGAAAAAACAGTCCCCATCATGTGGCCGAGACGATTCCGTTCCATGGTTCCCTTTCTTCCGGGGTGACCAGCTCGTTGGCCTCGTCGTCATTTTGGAACCGCTCGCTTTCCGGATCCCATTCGAGGTCTCGGTTCAGCCAATAGCCGATATTACCGAGTGCGCAAATCGTGTTCGTGCGATGCCCGATTTCCACGTCGGCGACGGGTTTCTCTCCCGAATGGATGCAATCGACCCAGTTTCGCTGGTGGTTTTCGGAAATCTCGTCAAGCCGCCAGTCCGATCCGGTCAGCGGAGTTTCCAGGATCTCGCCCGGGGTCGAGAGAATCTCCTTTCGGTCAACAAAGAGGTAGCCCTTCGTCCCTATGAAGTGGCAACCGTTGCGCCCCTCGTAGGCACCGTGGACCATCTCCAGTCCGTCGGCATAGCGAAACGTAAGGCCGGAAGTAGCGGCAGGATCCTTGGGAGGAACAATGGAAACGGGCCCGGTGTCGTCCCTGCCAAGCGCCCATTGGGCGATGTCGAAATGATGAGCTCCGATATCAGACAGCCCGCCGCCCGCGTATTCGCGATATCTCCGCCACTGAGGAAAGTGGGAGTGGAGACCGATGGGACAGAGAACCTCGTGGAACCCCCGTGACGGGGCTGGGCCAAGCCAAGCTTCCCAGTCGATTCCCTCGGGCAAGGGCTGCTCCGGAAGATCATCCGGGATGGCAGGGCCGCCCACGCCGATGTGGATCTTTTTCAGGTCCCCGATTCGTCCATTGCGGATGCATTCAACGGCGGTGCGAAACTTGCCACCGTATTCAGTACGCTGCTGGCTGCCGGTCTGGTAAACGATGCCGTTTTCCCGAGCTGCCAGAACCACGTTGCGACCTTCTCCGATGGTTCGAGTGAGCGGCTTCTCACAGTAAACATGCTTGCCGGCCTTCGCCGCGAGAATGGACTGGATGGCGTGCCAGTGATCCGGGGTGCTGATGACAACCGCGTCAACGCCATCGCTCTCGACGATCTTCCTGAAGTCGTTAGTCGCAAGTAGGTCTCCGGTGGTACGTTTGCCCTGCTCATAGGCCTGCGTAACTCTTTGAGCACCGTCGGTAAGCCTCGCAGAAACAACGTCGTTCACGGCCACCATCTGCACATCATCAAACTTGCTGAAAGAACGAAGCAGCCCCTGCATGCGCTTTCCCATCCCGATCAGACCCAGCTGGATCCGTGAATTCGGTCCGGCGCCCTGCAAGGAAGCGGACCACAGACCCGAGGGGAGGATGAAAGGGATTCCAAAGCAGGAAGCATTTCGGAGGAATTGACGACGCGAGGATTGGGAGGGCGAGAGGTCTTTCATGGGCAAATCATAGGAAGGCGAACGCTGATGTGCGAATGAAAAGGCATCTCTTTCGGAAGGACTTGGCTCGCTGAGGCATGCCCGACGGCTGCAAGCGCCGCCGATCGCCCCAATGATGTGATAACGCCAACCCCACGCTGGACGAAGGTGGGGAGAACATCCATTCTGAGCCATCATGGGAAAACATGGCCTTCTTATTTGCATCTCTCTGACCGCCCTCGCGATCAGTTTGACCATGGCGCAAGAGCCCTTCGCAAAAGATCGTTTTGGTGGCCTCGAAGAGTTATCAACGGAACCGGGGAAGTTCTTCCGCCTCGGAAAATTCGGCAAACGCGACCTCTTCGTCACTCCTGAAGGATACGGCTACCTCGTTCTTGGGATCAATCACATCGCTTCCGTTGGGTTTGGAAACTTCCGGGAAGAACCGTTCACGACCAAGTATGACCGGAACTGGGATCGTTTCTGGAAAGAGCATCTCGGTCCGCAGCTTCGCGACAGCCTGGCATTCGAGCGCAAAGCC
>JBCDHN010000145.1:0-6998 GCA_038749915.1 Verrucomicrobiota bacterium
CTCCTGCCCAACTCATCGAGCCAACCTTGGAGAACGTCTCTAGAGTTCGATCCACGTCCGAGTTCACGTCTGTCCGCGAATCGTTGTTGGATGCCACCCTCCGGACGCTGGAAGGATACAATTCAAACACGTCTCCCCTCCTTTTGCGACCGCAGCTCGAGGACCTCGCAAATCGGTGGTACTATTTGGAGAAGGCCGAGGACCGACTGGGAGGGATGAATCCCGTCGCGATCACCACGTTAAAACCCCGGATCGAGGCCCTCGAACGGTCCTTGCAAAACGACCACACACTTTCAAGCGAAGTCTCCCGCGCCTTTTCCGCCTATGGTCTATCCGACTGTTCTTCGGTTGTTGCCATGCTCAAAGGCATGGCGGGCCTTAACAACTCGACTCCCGGGAACTCATGAAAAGTCTCTTCCAGAGCCTTTTTTGCCTTCCGCTTCTCCTTCCTCTCGTGCTCCATGCTCAGGTTGGTGGTTTGAATCAGGCGACGCCGATTGGCCCTTTCCTCGACAACACGTTTCCAACCGAAACTCCCGGAGGAGTTGGTGGATGGGAACTGGTTGATGCCTTTCCCAACCTCACCTTTGTCGATCCCATCCAGATGTTGCCGGTGCCCGGCAGGAACGAAATCATGGTCGCTGAAAAAATTGGGAGACTTGTGGTTTTCACAAATGATGCGGCAACCTCGACCAAAACAACGCTGATCGACTTCAGCAGTGTGGTTTCGAGCAATCATGACAGTGGTTTTCTCGGATTCGCCTTTCATCCTGAATTCGGCCAGGCGGGCTCTCCTAACGAACACTACATTTACCTCTATTACCGCTACACGCTCGACACGTCACAGAGCAACATGGGCTATTGCCGCCTCTCCCGCGTGGAATGGCAGGCCGGAACCAACAGCATTGATCCTAGCTCAGAGTTCGTGATGATTAACCAGTATGATCGTCACAACTGGCACAATGGCGGCGGACTCTTCTTCGGCAATGAGGGTTTTCTCTATCTCTCCATCGGAGACGAAGGAGCGGCCAATGATCTATACAATAGCGGTCAGAAAATCGACGTGGGCTTGCTGGCCGGAGTCCTTCGGATTGATGTCGATCAACAAGGTGGTCAGGTCAGCCACCCCATCCGCCGTCAACCACAAAACCCCACCACCCCGCCATCCGGATGGCCTGACAGTTTTTCCCAGGGCTACTATATTCCAAGTGATAATCCGTGGCTCGATCCCAATGGGGGAAACCTGGAGGAGTTTTGGGCCATTGGAACCCGTAGTCCTCACCGAATGACAATCGACCGGCCGACCGGAGACATCTACCTGGGCGAAGTGGGACAGAGCAGCAGGGAAGACATTACCCTGGTTATACGTGAAGCAAATCTGCAATGGCCCTACATGGAAGGAAGCATCGCCGGCCCCAAACCGAAGCCATCCCCCTTGATCGGTTTCGACCAACCTCCTCTCTTTGATTATGGACGCAATGATGGGGGATGCGTTTGTGGCGGATACGTCTATCGGGGTCAGGACTACGCTTCCTTATTGGGCGGCAAGTATATCTACGGCGATCACAACACGAGCCGCATCTGGTCGCTGACCCGCAACCCGGACGGATCAGTGACTCGGGAAGAGTTGGTCACCCTCCAACCATCGGGCCCCGGTCCGAAACGGGGGTTGGGAGGCTTTGGCGAAGATGCCGAGGGCGAGATTTATGCGTTGAGTCTCGCCGGAACCAACCAAGATGGTGGGAAACTCCTTCGTCTACAGGGAATCGGATCAAACGTTCCCGATCCACCGGCGCTCCTCAGCCAAACCGGAACTTTTACCAACCTATCGGCTCTCACTCCTCGCCCAGAATTGATTCCCTATTCCGTCAATTCCCCCCTCTGGTCCGACGGTGCCGAGAAACTCCGTTGGATCGCCCTTCCCAATGATGGGAACCCCAGTTCAATCGACGAACAAATCGTCTTCTCGGAGAACGGGAACTGGGTCTTTCCCCAGGGCACGGTGATCGTGAAGCAATTCAATCTTCTCGGACGCAAAATGGAGACGCGATTCTTGATCCTTGGCGACGACGGAAAATACTACGGGCTGACCTACCGGTGGAGAGAGGATCAAAGTGACGCGGATCTCCTTGTCGATCGCGAGGAGGACACCTTCGACATCGCGGGCGAACAACGAACATGGACCTTTCCTTCCCGCAGCGATTGCCTGCAATGCCATACCTCCAGCACGGGCCGGGTCCTCGGAGTCCGCACCCGGCAACTCAACGGCAATCTGTTTTATCCGGAGACCGGGCGAACAGCCAACCAGTTGGTGACGCTGAATCAACTTGGCTTCCTCACTCCGACGATTGACGAAACCCTGATTGGTTCCTACCTGACGTCAACATCGCTTTCCAATACCTCGGCCACGAACGAGGATCGCGCACGCTCCTATCTCGATTCCAATTGCGCGCATTGCCACAACCCGATCGAAGGGATTCGCGATTGGGATTTCCGGCTGAACACTCCGCTGGATCTTTCCCTCGTCATCAACGCTCCCGTCCTGAATGATTTGGGCATTTCCGGAGCACGCGAACTGGTGCCGGGAGACGCCACGAAGTCGATGCTCTATGTCCGGCAGAACACGAATGATCCCGCTCAGAAAATGCCACCTTCCGGGCGCCACCTGGTCGACACCGAAGCCATGACGGTAATCGCCAACTGGATCAACGGCCTCAACCCAAATGATTTCACTTCGCCCGGACTGATCTACAAGTATTATGAGGATTTCTGGGAGTCTCTGCCCGACTTCGCCAGCGAAACTCCGGTTCGGGTTGGTAATGTCCTCGACTTTGATCTCTCGCCGAGACTGAGAGACGACAACTTTGCCTTTCTTTTTGAAGGACAAATTTCAATCGCAACGCCCGGCACTTACACCTTCTACACCAATTCGGACGACGGCAGTAAACTTTGGATCGATGGTCAGCTGGTCGTCGATAACGACGGTCTTCATCCTCCGCTCGAAGCGTCGGGCCAGATCACGCTTTCAGGTGGCCTTCACGACATAGCCGTGGCCATGTTTGATTTCACTGGCGGCGAGCTCCTTCAAGTTTCCTATGCCGGCCCGGGGATCTCCAAACAGATCGTTCCTCCTTCGCTTCTCACGCTTCCCGAGACCAACCTTTCTCCCATCATCGCCCCGATCGCCGATCAAAGCGACACTGTTGACAATCCCATCTTCTTCCAGGTCGAAGCCACGGATCAGAACGAGGATCCGCTCAATTATGTGGCGACCAACCTCCCTGTCGGTCTGGGAATTGATCCGAACACCGGCATCATTTCGGGGACACCGACAACTCTCCAATCCGTCACTTCCTCCATTCAAGTCTCGGATGGGAAAGGAGGCGTCGATGACATTTCCTTTCAGTGGACGATCACTCCGGATAGTGCCCCTCAAGCCGGGCTGGCCTACGACTACTACCAAGGAGATTGGAACTTTTTGCCTGACTTCGATAGCCTCAGCCCGCTCGCATCCGGAACCACCAACAATTTCGACCTAACCCAAAGACTCAGCGACAACTTTTTTGCTTTCAGATTTCGAGGAATCATCAATCTGGCAACGGCGGGAACCTACACCTTTTTCACCACGTCTGACGACGGCAGTCGACTTTGGATTGATGGAAATCTGGTGGTCGATAATGATGGGCGTCATGGCGCTGAGGAAGAATCAGGCTCGATCGATCTTTCAGCAGGCAGCCACGAAATCATTGTCGCCTACTTTGAGCGAACCGGAGGCGAGCTTCTTGAGGTAAACTACTCCGGGCCGGGAATCTCCAAAGGCCCAATTCCGGACGCCATCCTGACGCTTCCAACCAATACCCCGCCAACAATCCAACCCATTACTGATCAGAATCGCGTGGTTGGAGAAACCATCAGTCTACCCGTCATCGTAAGCGATCTGGAGAATGACCCCATCACGTTCAGCTCGTCAACCCTGCCTGACGGACTGACGATCAACCAAACTACCGGAGTCATTTCCGGAACTCTCACCGTCGCAGGGGCATCGACGGTCACGATCATTGCTCAAGATGCAGCCGGCGGCACGGACTCCGAGAACTTTTTGTGGATTGTGACCGACCCAAATGGCGCAGGAGGTCTGGCCTACGACTACTACGAAGGTTTCTGGGATGTGCTTCCTAACTTTGATATTCTCACGCCCGAGCTTTCAGGGGCCGTGGACAATTTCGATCTCTCTCCCCGACTGAGAAATGATCACTTTGCATTCCGATATCGCGGTTTTTTGTCCATTCAGACCGAAGGTGACTATACCTTCTACACCACTTCAGACGACGGAAGCCGTCTTTGGATCAATGGAGGACTGGTCGTCGACAACGATGGTCGTCATGGAGCCGAGGAAGAGTCCGGCCAACTCAGTCTTTCGGCAGGCGATCATGAAATCGTGGTCGGCTACTTCGAGGCGAGCCGGGGGCAGACTCTTGAAGTCAAATTTGAAGGTCCCGGATTCAGCAAACAGACGATCCCGGACACGTTGCTGAGCCAGGGCGACAACTTTTCTCCAGTCGTCGAAACCATTGCCGATCAAACCTCAGAGGTGGGGCAGACGGTCAGTCTTTTTGTGGTGGCGAACGATCCGGAAAATGATCCGCTCACATTTGAAGCCGAGAATCTGCCAGCCGGTCTTTCCATAAATTCGACGACCGGTGAAATCACCGGAGTCCCGACCGCCACAGCTGCCCCCTTGGTGACGGTTCGCGCACTTGACGGAAATGGTGGAAGTGGCGAAACGACTTTTACCTGGACGGTCTTCGACGGGAGTGGTGGAGGCGGCGTGCCCGGCCTGGTCTATGATTACTATGAAGGTCAATGGGATCTCGTTCCCGACTTTTCGTTGCTAACACCCATCGTCACCGGAACGGTGACGACCTTCAATCTCACGCCCCGACTTCGCGACTTCAATTTTGCGATGCGATTTCAGGGAGAAATCAACATTCCAACAGCAGGTGACTACACGTTTACGACTTCGTCAGACGATGGAAGTCTACTCTGGATCAATGGACAACTGGTAGTCGACAACGATGGACGCCATGGTACCAGGGAAGAACAGGGAACGATCACGCTGACGTCGGGTTATCACAACATTGTGGTTGGATATTTTGAGCGCGGCGGAAAAGAAATTCTCACCGTGACCTACGAAGGGCCAGGCATCCCGAAACAGACCATCCCAGTGGACGCGCTTGCCCAACCAGGAACCACAGGAGGCGGAGGAGGATCCGAAGCCGGCAATCAACCTCAGAACGCCACAGTAAATTCCGCGACTGCGGAAGAATCGACGCCTTGGAGCGAAGGAGTCTCTCAGGTCTATCGCGGCTTACTCTGGGATCAGAACGGTATTCCTGCAGGTGAGATCGAGGACTTTACGATTGATGAAGCCGGGGGATTCAGCGCCAACGTTCAGCTTTTTGCCACCGGGACGGTTTGGGTCGGCGGTTTCGAGGGGAACCAAGCGAGCGGCTTTCTTACCGGCGCAGTCGGAAGAGTTGCGGCGTTCGCACAAGTCGAAGGGGACCAAATTTCAGGAACGATTGGAGACCTGACCTTCACCCTTAATCCAGTCGTCACCAACGCAGGCGAATCGGCCGGAAGCTACACTCTGCTCTTCCGCCCCGAAGAAGCACTGACCGGAATGGGCGATGGCTATGGCACTCTCACCATCGCGGAAGATGGAAGTGGAACGTTGCAAGCTGTGCTGAGCGACACGACCGAGGTTCCGGTCCAAGAGATTCAACTCACGGCCGCGGGCATTGATGCCTTTTCCCTCGCCCCGGATGGCATTTGGAGCGGAATCGCGTTCCAATTCAGGTTTGTTCCCGGCGTTAGCACTCTGGACGGTGAAGCAGTTTGGTCAGGCCCGGATGATGGCACTTTTTATCGGGCAACCGTGATTGGTTCGAATTATTCCGCGCCGCAAACCGGTTCCGTCCTGAGTGCCATCTTTGGATCCAACACCGGCCAGCTTGACCTGCTCGGAGAAAACCTCGATGCGAGCGTTCCCATTGCGTGGACCGAAAATGACCAAATCACCTCGACTGATGCCGCGATTGGATTCGTCGCACAGCTCAATCGAAACACCGGCTTGATGAGTGGCGAATTGAACTATCAGGGGCGGACGATCCAGGTGAGCGGGGTCGCCTTCGGTGAGCAGTCGCTCATTGGCGGTTTATTCGAGGACGAACAACAGATCGGCCAGATCCAAATTCGGGTTCCCAGCCAGTAGTTACACGTTCGACTACGGCCTTCAGCCGTAGCTACAACGCGTGTAGACTCGGCTGGCAGCCGAATTCGAATCAGCATGCGTTTCTCATCCCGCGAACTCTCCGCGCCGATCCCAACCCAAGAGAAAAGCCGACCCGGGAAATCCCGAGTCGGCTTTGGAAGTTGTGACTTGCGAAGTCGAAGAGAGTCTTACTCTTCTTCTTCGGTCTCGGCACTTGGGCTCCACTCTTCTGGAGCTGCCAAGTTGAAGGCTTGCTCGAGGCCAACCAAGTCGGTGCTTGGCTTGAGCGCTTCGAACGCCTGGGTTTCCTTGACCAGATCGTCTTCGCTGTATTCGACGGCCTTGATCGAAAGGCCGATGCGGCGCTCGATCTTGTCGACCTTGATGACACGTGCTTCAACGTCGTCTCCGACCTTGATCACGTCCTTGACCTTCGTCACGTGATCTTCGCTGAGCTGGCTGATGTGAACCAGTCCGTCGATATCGTCCTGAAGCTCCACAAAAGCACCGAAGCTTGCGATCTTGGCGACCGTTCCTTTGACCAAATCGCCAACCTTGAAGCGGTTGTCGATGTTGCTCCAAGGATCGTTCTCGAGCTGCTTGATACCGAGCGAAATACGCTGGTTGGTCTTGTCGATGTCGATGACCTGAGCTTCCAACTCGTCGCCCTTCTTGAGGACTTCGCTTGGGTGATTGATCTTGCGTGTCCAACTCAAGTCGGAAA
>JBCDHN010000146.1:0-6963 GCA_038749915.1 Verrucomicrobiota bacterium
CAAGTCTGGCGTCGCACGGTTCTAGATGGCAGCCTCGTCCAAGGTCACGCGTTAGCCTGCGCCGATCTCCTCGGACTCGACCGCCAACAAGTCGTGGCGGGTTGGCGCGGAACTCCGAAGGCGCAGGACAACATCGGTATCAAACTCTATACTTGGAACGCGGTAGACAACTCCTGGAAAGGCCACTGGATCGATGAAGGCGGCATGGCAACGGAGGATTTGAAAATCGCCGACCTCAATGGCGATGGGAAGCTCGACATTGTTGCGGCGGGGCGCGCGACGAAGAACGTCAAGATTTACTGGAACCAATCGACGTTGGGAACCAAGCCGGAACTGGCAGGCGGTTGGAAGAAGCATGTGGTTTGGAAAGGACATGCCGTGCATGGCGCGAGCGCAGGTGATTTCAATGGCGACGGCAAGATGGACATCGCCTTCAGCAAAGCGGGCGGCCCTTCCGCGATGGTGCTGGCACCAGATTGGCGCTACGTCGAACTCTACGCCAAGAATGGTGGGATCCACAGTACGAACATGGATGTGGATGGCGATGGTGATACCGACTTCATCGGTGGTGATCGGCATGTGTTCTGGCTCGAAAACCCCGGAGGTTCCGACGCCGAGAAAGGTGATTGGCATTATCGCGTGGTCGATAGCGATATTACCGGTGTGCATCACGTGTTGGAAGCGGATGTGAATCAGGATGGCAAATTGGACCTGATCGCGAACGAGTTTAACCCGGCGGTAAAACCCAACGGTGCCCCTGGCTCAAAGGTAGGGGATTCGATTATTTGGTATGAAACGCCGAGTGACATCGATGCCGAATGGAGACGCCACATTTTCGCGAACGGTGATGCTGGCGGAGGGAGTCACTACATGGGGATTGGGGATTTGGATGGCGACGGTGACAACGACATTTCCGCCGGTGCGAAAGGGAAGCCGTTTCTGAATGGGAACTGGTTTGCCTGGTGGGAAAATACGGGGGAAGAGACGTGGAAGAAACACATCCTCGCCATCGAAGAGACCGCAGCAACCTGTGCAATGCCCGCCGATTTGGATGGCGATGGCGACATGGACGTGTTCGCGACGCGCGGACATGACGCCGGGATTCTCTGGTTTGAAAACCAGGGCGGTAAGAAATTCGAGCTTCATCGAATCGATAATCTCCTGAGCGGAGCGCACTGCCTGACCGTCAATGATCTCGACGGCGACGGTGACATCGATGCAGCCACCACCGCGAAGGACGACAAGCGCACCGTTTGGTTCGAAAACGACGGCAAGGGGAACTTTACGCCACACGATATCGATGATGACCAAGCCGCCTACGACATTCGTTCGGTCGATATGGACGGTGACGGAGATCTGGATCTGCTCGTCGCCGGGCAGTATAGCCAGAATGTGGTTTGGTATGAGAACCAGATGAACTGACAAATGAAGCTCCGTTTTGCTCTTTTCATCATTTGTAGCGGCGGGCGGCCACTCATTGTATCTGATTCCGAGCTGTCGACCGCCTCAAGATCCAGCTACCGACTTGAATCTCGATTCTCTCGACATCGGGAGATTTATCGAAAAGACTACGTGGAATCGCTAACGTATGAAAATCCCACGCTTTCCACTGGCCGTGACGATGGCGCTTCTTTTGCGCTTGTCGGCATCAGGCCAGCTTCCTTCAGACGCAGCTGGAACAGCGGCACATTTTGAAAAGCTGGGTTTGAGGATCTCGAAAGATGACAAGGGGCAGGTGGTTAAGCTCTTTTCGGGAGGAAAACCGCCTCTTGCGACCGCGGAGCTTCAGCTCATTCAAAATCTCAAGTCCGTGGAGCAAATCGCCTTGAACGCGCCGGTTGCGAACGATGATGAATGGGGATTCCTCAAAGAACTGCCGAATCTGCAAACCGTCACGATCTGGCATTGCAAAACCATTCGCACCCTGAAGCCCTTTTCTGGGTTGGAGGTTTCAAGTCTCACGGTCGGCGGTTGCATGGGCCTTCGCAATCTCAATCAAGAGACGCCGGAACAGAACCATGATGCGGTGCTGACCCTGACCGATTTGCCAAACCTGACCAAGCTGAACCTCTATCATTCGCCCACAACACCGAACGATTCCCATTTGGCGCACTTGGCAGAGCACTTTCCCAAGTTGGAAGACTTGAAGCTGGACCTCAAGGCTCCGCGAGGATTCGAGACGTCGATTACTGTGGAGGGATTGGCTAAGTTGCAATCCCTGCCGCTCACGGTGTTGACGCTGGAAAACGTGGATACGTTAACCCCCGATCACATGGTGGCGATTGCCGGGATTTCTTCCCTGGAAGTCTTGTTGCTTGATGCTCGCAGAGGACCTTCAGATGTGGGGCCGCTGGTTGACAAGGTGCAGAAACTCCGTCCAGACCTTGAGGTCCAGGTCGCCAGCGAAGGTTCCAGTGGCCCACCGAGACGAAGTCGACCATGAGCGGAGGTTCTGAACTTCGAGAGTCCTTCCGCCAGTCCCGACGGGAGATGTGGGTGATTCTGGCAGCTTGGGCGTTCTTTCTGCTTTGGACCGGAATCGCATGCACGATTTTGCCGCCTCAAGAACTGAGCAATGGCACGATCCCAACAGTATTGGGAATTCCGCAATGGGTCGTTTTTGCAGTGGTTCTTCCGTGGATCGGGGCCTTGATTTTCATCTGTTGGTTCGCCTTGCGTTTCATGAAAGATACGGATTTGAGCTCGATCGAACCGGCTCAGCCTGATGGTGGAGAATCTGACTCATGAACTGTGAAATCGCGTTTCTGGGAGCGACTGCCACAGCTTCGACCTCTGCCTTGGTGACGTTCGTCATCTACCTTTTGATCGTGTTTGCGCTGGCGTATTTCGCGAATCGAGCTCAGCAAGGGCGTGAGTTTCTGAGCGAATATTTCCTGGGCAGTCGAAACATTGGCCTTTGGGCGTTTGCGCTGACCTACGGGGCTACAGTCGCTTCTGGAGGAAGTTTCATGGGGTTTCCTGCCTTGATCTACACGCATGGATGGTCACTGGCCTGGTGGATTTGTGGGTTTATGGTTTGTCCCTTGGTCGCTCTCGCTCTTTTTGCGAAGCGCATCAATCAGGTAGGGCGAATCGCCGGAGCGATAACGGTACCCGAGTTGTTAAGAAAGCGATTTGCGAGCCCCGCGGTGGGGAATACAGCCACTATTATCCTCGTTTTTTTCATGTTCTTTTATCTTCTGGCGCAATTCAAAGCTGGAGCCCAGATTATGGCGACTTTGTTAGAGGGCAATCCGCTTTTCGATGCAGCGGCAAAGGGATTTGATGGAGCCACGGATGGTTGGGTGTGGGTTGGAGCAGCGGAAGGCTCCTATGTCGTTTGCCTGGTCTTGTTTACGATTTCGGTGGTGGTCTACACAGCCTATGGCGGTTTTCGGGCAGTGGTCTGGACAGACGTGATGCAGGGGCTTGTAATGGCGGTGGGAGTGATGATTATGCTGTTCCTGGCGATCCAACAGGTTGGTGGGCTGGGACGTGCGACAGCGCAATTGGCGGTCATGACCCCTCCTGAAAATGCGGTGGTTGAATTACGCGTGGTAAGCCGTTCAGAGCAGAACGTGGAAGTTTCCAAAGGTGCATGGGTGAGAACAAAGGATGGAGGAATGGTTCGTCTGAAAACATTCGTCGAAATCCCGGAGGGGCAGCCGGGGAGTCAGAGTGTGGAGGCTTTGGTGCTAACCACACAAAGTGAGATCAATAAGTTGACGGGATCGGCGATCCCAGGGGTCGAGGCGCTCGTTTTGGAAACTGAGTCGTACGAGTCTGGAGCTGGCCAGCCCGGCACCTATCTTGTTCCACCGGGGCCTCACCCGACGAAAACGGGAGGGTTTCTTCCGGTCTTTCTCGCCTTGAGTTTCTTCGCGTTCTGGAACTTCAGTGGAGCAGGGCAACCCAGTTTCATGGTCAGGCAAATGGCCTTTCGGGATTCCGTGGTTCTCCGGCGCGCGATTGTGTTTGTTGCGGTGTTCTTTCTCATCATTTACCTACCGTTGGTGGTTATCTTCACCACCGCTCGCGTCATTCTACCGGGCTGGGAAATTGCTCCGGACCGAATCATGCCGGAAATGGCGGCAGCACTCACCCAGAACGCCGGAATTCCGTGGTTGGCCGGGCTATTGGTCGCAGCGCCTTTTGCTGCGATCATGTCCAGCGTCGATAGTTTTCTATTGTTGGTTTCCTCGGGAGTGGTTCGCGATATCTACCAGCAGAACATCAACCCCAACGCGACGGATCAACAGGTCAAACGACTGACGCACTGGGTTACCATTCTGTTGGGGGTGGCAGGCGTCATTGCCGTGTTGAATCCTCCGGACTTTCTCCAGACTCTGATTGTCTTCGCGTCGGCGGGATTGGGCGCCTGCTTTCTCGTCCCGATGGTTCTGGCTCTCTACTGGCCGCGGATGACAAGTTCGGGAGCGGTAGCCGGAATGATCACCGGAGGTGTTACCATTCTGATTTTCTACCTCATCGGCGCTGTGAAGTATGGGAGATTTCAGGAGTACGCTCCCTTTGATCTCCATCCCTTCATCTATTCGATGATAACGGCTTTGGTGGCGGTGGTGACGGTGAGCCTTCGTCAGCCCAGACCAGCAAGGGCACTTGTGGAGCGATTTTTTGGGCGGTAAAACCTCAGTCTAACGACGTCTGCCTTCTTCAAAAATCTCAGTGATCTCGCTGGAGTCGAGAACTTCTCCATAAACCGAAAACTCGTCCATCGTCGCCATCAGGTGATGATCAATTTGACTGTCTCCTTCAGGAGCAACTCCCCAGTTGCCGATTTCTGCAATGCCGGCGCGAAGTCGAACATCGACCTGAAGGGGAAAGTTCCCGACTTCTTTTCCGTTGATGTAGTGCGCCACAAAGCCGGTGATGCGATCATAGACGCAGGCAATCTGGACCCATTCCTCAAGGTGTTGAGACGTGAGGGCGCCGGGTGAACGATAGGAGGCAAACTCGCCCTCTTCGCGCCGCGTTTCCAAAATGAGATCACCAGTCGCTCCATCCAACTTCCAATGGACTGCTCCGTGATCGAAGCCATCGCTCAGAAGAAGGCCATGTTCGCGATTCTCAAGCTGATCGATCTTGATCCAAGTGGCCATCGTAAAGGCGTCGTGGTATCCCGGAATGCGGACCCGAACGCGATCAGACGGCCGAGAAAAATGGAGCGCCCCTTTGCCAGGCCAGCGGCCCTCGGAGTAGCCGGCGCCAATGATGACACCATCCTGGCCGGCGGCCCAAGGATTGCGGGTTTCGGCAGGGAGGATGCCGGTCAGGTAGTCAGCCGTATCGAAATCGTAATACGCCAGCATTCGGGAATCGTTTCGCCAGCGCTGGTTGGTGTGATACCACTGAGCCAGTTGGCGGGCCATATCATCTGCGTGCCAACGCATCAGGTCGGTATTGCTGGCAAAGGCTGCGGGATCTGCGAGAAGAGGAAGCGGGCGTCCCAGCTCATCGATATGAGCAGCCTCACCAGGGGTAAGCTGAGCAACGGTCTCCTCCTCCGTGTTGCGGAACGATACTTCTCCATCAAACACGTGAATTTCGGAACTGCCATCGTCCCTGACCTCCAAGCCGAACTCGGTGCCGTGATCGATCAGCTCACCAGTTGGGGTGTGAACGATGAATCCCTGTGCATGCGGAGGCACGCTTGCGTGAAAACGCCCTTTTCGGCAGTAGCTTTCTTCCATGGAAAGGATCTCAAAGTCGGCGGGACCTTCAAGCACCACTTTGACGCCGTTGTAAAACTGAAGATGCAGTAGTCCAGATACCAGTTGGATGGATTGTTTCCCCAAGATCGATCCTGCCCTCAACGCTTCTTCCTCGCTGTTCCATTCTGCGCCAATCGAATGCGTCAGGAGCGCAAACGCGGCAGATGGAGTATCGCTGGCTGCCGCAATCCCGATGTTACTGGCGGATTGGTTGTTTTGGATTTGTCCGATAATGGCCCACGCCAAGGAGACCACGGCGACAAAAACTGCTGCGATTTCGAGGACGACCCGCAAATTCTTCGGCCGAGCCCGCTTTTGCGGAGCTGGGGCAGCCTCGGGCATCGGAATGACATTGGTCGCTTCGACTTCCGGACCAAGTTGTTCCAGCATCGCATTGACGTTTGTCATCTCGGCGAACAATCGCTGGGCCTCGTCATCACCAAGCAGCAGCCAATTCAGCTGGCGCATCTCGTCATCGGTGATGCTGTCGTCGCACCAGGAGGCAATGAGTCGAGTCAGTTTTTCGGTAGATTCGTCGCTATTCATGATTCACGAGCTAAACGGTGTTGAATGCAGTTCAGAAGCCAACTGCGGACTTGTTTGAGAATTCGGTAAACGGTTTTGGTGGGCCGATCAATTTGCCTGGCGACATCTTCCATGGGGAGGTCTTCGATGTAACGAAGTCTGACCATTTCACGGTTGGATTCGCTCAATCCATCTATGCAAAGTTCCAGCGCGTCACGCCTCATGTCCTCATCCTGAGAGACTTCCGATACTTTTTCGGCCAGAGCGTCGAAAACCTCCTGGCTGAACGTCACTCGGGCACGGGCCATTTTTTTGCGATAGTCGCATACCTCAAAATAAGCCACCCGCATCGCCCACGAGGCGAAATTCGTCCCCGGTTCATATTGATCAAATTTGCGCCAGAGAACGACACTGGTTTTTTGGAAAAGGTCCTCCGCGTCTTCACGATTTGAGATCAGAGAGCGTATGAAGTTACGGATCCTCACCTGATTGGCGAGGACCAGAGCAACAAAGTCTTCCGGGGATTCAGAATTGGAGGGTGATGTGCCTTCAGTGGGCATCTAATGAGAAACGGCGTTTCGCCCGCGAAATTCTTAGGATAATTTCGCGGCGGCTACTCTGCAACGCCGATTCTCAGTCCCGTTTGGCCCTATTTCCCGATGCAGAAGAGATCGGTGTCGGTCCGGATAAAGAGATTTCCCTGGGA
>JBCDHN010000147.1:0-6959 GCA_038749915.1 Verrucomicrobiota bacterium
CCCGACTAAACCGAACTCAAACCAAGACGCCATGGTGTCTGCGAAGACAAACCAACTAGCCGCCTAATCCAATGTGCTTCGGTGTCCTACTCATTTGAGTCAACAGGCTAAGCTCTGGACGGAAACTCTATGCAAGGATTCTTAGCCACTTTTGCGTGAGGCTCGATTCCGACCTCATTCTATGTGGTTTGATTGAGATCTATTCCCCTGTCCGGATGATGTAATATTCCAATCGGATTTGTAGAAAGATCAATCTCTGATCATTATTCGCTTGCTGCTATGTATTCACATTGTAACTTCAAGACGCCTAACATGAAACACGAACCCAACCGAAGTTGGGGGGCGTGGTTCGCAACACCATCATTGGAGAATACTTGATGAGCCAAGACCATGAAACGGCGCAAGAGGGAGACCTTGCCACGGCATCAGTACCGGACCCTCAGGCGTCGGATCCATACGCGACGCTGAATGCGGAGTCCCTGCGATTGGCAAGGGTGGGACGTTTTGACGAGGCTCGTGGATTGGCGAAGGAAGCGCTGCGACAGGCGGCCAACGGTTCGAACACGACGTTGAGTCAGTTCATCGCTTGCCAAATGTCGATGGCGGATGTCTTGCGGTGTCGGGGCGAGTTGGCGGAGTCGATCGATTTGTTGATCATGGCGGTGGATGCGGCTTACTCGGCCAATCACGAGTTGTTCGCCAAGGGGACAGTGGCACTGGCGCATTGCATTCACCTGGCCGGACAAACGGATCTGCGGCCTTCGTTTGATGGATTCGAGCGGTTTGACCGTAATCTGGTGGCCTTGATGATTGATGAAGCGTTGTTGGCGCTTGAGGATGGCTTGCCATCGGACCATCACCGGGTTTTGGGAGATTTGGCGGACTTGGTTCCCCGGCATTTGGGGTATTCCGACAGCCTGTCATTGCAGATTTTGACCGGGTTTGCGAGTTTTCTTCAGGGCCAGACCGACTACGCGACGATGCGGGTGGATCTCGTCCAACTGATTGTGGATTCGCGCCGCAAGCGGGGAGAGGACATGGAAATGTTCGAGGCGATGGAGGCCCTGGCCCTGGCGCAGACCGAGGCTGGTCTGACCGAAGATGCGGAGTCGACCTATCAGGAGCTGATCGCGGCTGCGAACGGGTTCGGAGCTAAGGCGATGGAATCTGAAGCGCTGCGAAATTTTGGGATGTTTCTACGGGCAATGCGGCGACCGACCGAGGAGTCGATCGAGGTGTTGTTACAGGCGGTGCAAGCCGGGATTGATTCTCGAGACAAGGAGGTCGAGGGGCGGGCGCGAAGTGTATTCGGTGTGTTTTTGACACATTTGGAGGAAATTCCGCGCGCGAAGCTTCAATTGACGCGGGCAGTGGCCTTGTTGCCTCCGGAGCATGGGGACGCTATATTGGCGGAAGATCACCTTCAGGCAATGGAGCAGGGACGGCCTTGCTCATGCATGGATTCGCGCGAAGAGCTGGCTGCCGGGGTGCAAGCCTACATTTTGGAACGCGTTCCCGAAGGCGTCATCAGCTCGCTCCATGTTCAGATTGATCAGGCCGGGCGCGTAGATTTGGGCCTGGAGGTGACCCGCTCCCTTTCTGAGGAAGAGGTCGCTCAGTTGGAACAAGTCAGCGACGACGCGCTCGCCGAGTTCAGCCTGCAAACGCAGCCGGGGCTGGACGTTTGAGCGTTCGCTGACGCGACGCGTGAAATTCTCCCGGACTACAATGGGTTGAAACCCACGGAGAACATGAGCAGTTGCTCCGCGACACCTCAATCCGGATTCGGAGGAACCGAGAGTCAGATTGCATTCAACGGACCTTCCCAAACGCACTATCCCCTCAAAACCATCACTTGAAACTGCCCTTGGGGAAGGCTAGGGAGCGTTCGCTAGGTTTTTCCGCGATATGAAATACGAAGAGCTTCACCGCATTTATCATCAACCTTTCTTTGAATTGCTGAAACAAGGCCGCGCTGTTCATGAGGAGAACTGGCCGGAAAACGAGGTGCAGCTTTGCACGTTGCTCAGCATCAAGACGGGCGGTTGTAGCGAGGATTGTTCTTATTGTGCGCAAAGTGCGCGCTACTCCACCGGTGTTGAATCGGAGCGGTTAATGGAGCGGTGCGACATCATGGATCGCGCCAAACAAGCTCGCGATAACGGCTCGACCCGCTTCTGCATGGGGGCCGCCTGGAAGGGGGTGCGCCAAGGAACGAAGCGATTTGATCAGGTGCTTGAGATCGTGAATGATGTTTCCCAGCTCGGCATGGAAGTGTGTGTCACGCTCGGTGAACTTGGCGCGGAAGAAGCCAAAAAGCTGAAGGAAGCAGGAGTTACAGCCTATAATCACAATGTCGATACGTCACCGGAGCATTACGAGAACATCGTCAGCACCCACACCTTTCAAGATCGGCTCAACACGATTCGCCACGTCCAGGATGCGGGGATGAGTGTGTGCTGTGGTGGCATCCTCGGGCTTGGCGAGACCTCCGACGACCGCCTCAAAATGCTGGAAGTGATCAGCGAATTTAACCCTCAACCTGAGAGTGTGCCGATTAACAGCCTGATGCCGATGCCCGGTACGCCGATGGAAGGGGCGGAGCAGGTCACAAACTTCGATCTGATCCGCATGATCGCGACTACGCGGATTGCCGTTCCCAAGGCGAAGGTGCGTCTTTCTGCGGGCCGGACCCGGATGAGCGAGGAAACTCAGACCTTGTGCTTCTTCGCTGGTGCCAACTCGATCTTTTACGGTGACAAACTGCTCACCGCAGGGAATCCGGGGACGAAACAGGATCTCGAGCTCATTGCGAAACTGGATCTGCAGCCGCAGGCACCGAATCGCGATCTCGAGGCTCCCGAGCCCGAGCAAAGCAAGGACTTGGAGCCGGCCCTGGCTTAGTCGACAAGCCGAGTCCCCTCGGATTTGGTGAGGTCGGTGAAAAGGTCGCTGAGTCGAGCCGTCATTTTGCCGGGCGCGAATTTAATGGTGTCGATTTGGATGACAGGTGCGAGTTCACCCATCGTCCCGGTGCAGAAGACTTCGTCAGCCGCATGAATTTCGGCTTCCGGGATATGGCGAACTTCGTGTGGAATGTCGTGTTGGGCGCAGAGTTCAAGCACGGTGGAGCGGGTGATGCCTTCGGGGCAGGCGTCGGTCGTTGAAGTGAGAACAGTGCCCTCTTTGACGAGGAAAACGTGGGTGGCGTTGGTTTCGGCAAGGTTGCCTTCGGTATCGAGCAAGAGCGCATCATCGGCCCCCGCCGCATTTGCTTCGAGTTTGGCAAGGATCGACGTTAGCTGATTGCAGGAGTGGATGTGCTGGTTGAGGACGTTGGCAAATGGGCGGCGGACGCTTGCGGTCGCGAGGGTGATCCCGGTCTTGTCGTAGACCGGAGGTTTATGCTCGGCGAGAATGAAGAAGGAGCAGCCGAGCTGGTTGATTCGTGGATCGAGCCCGGAAGTGTATTTGACGCCCCGACTGACAGTAAGCCGGACGTGAACTCCGTCACGCATTTCGTTGGCCTCGAGCGTGCGGCGTAGTTCGTCGGTCAGGCGCTCCGCCCCGGGATAGCCTTCGTAGCAGAGCAAGTCGGCGCTTTTGCGTAGTCGGGCAAGATGTTCGTCGAGCTTGAAGATGCGCCCGTCGTAAAGGCGCAACCCTTCCCAGACTGCGTCTCCGTTTTGGACCGAAGAATCGAAGGGACTGACCCCGGCTTTATCGCGGTGCACGAGACGGCCATTGATGTTGACGACAAGATCGCGATTGGCGGGGTTCTTGGCCTGGAGCATGATGTCAGCAACGTTGGCGCTGAGTTTCCGGTGTTCAAATCCGGATTTTGCGCAACGGTCGAAGACGTGACCCGAACTCTCACCACTATTGAGGAGACAATTGCCTTGGGACGTGAAATCGCCGGTTCGCTTGGCTCCGGGGCGGTAATTGCGCTCGTGGGTGATCTCGGTGCCGGCAAAACGCATTTGACCAAGGGCATCGTTGCCGGACTGGTTTCGAGCGCGGAAGTAACGAGTCCGACCTTCACCTTGGTTCACGAATACAGTGATGGTCGGCTTCCCGTGTTTCACTTCGACTTTTATCGCCTCGACCACCCCGACGAGCTTCTCGCGATCGGCTGGGACGAATACTGCGAGAGTGACGGCGTGGTCATCGTGGAGTGGGCCGACAAATTCCCCGATCTGATCCCCGATGGAGCCACGTGGTGGATTTTGAGAATTGACGGGGAAGCTCGATGGGCAACCTCAGAGGTTCGATACGATAACTAGCTAGTCGGTCGGTTGTGTTTGAAAGGATATTTGGCCCTTGCGGAAATCAAGGGTCAGCACGGAATTGCGGAGAAAGTCGAGGCCAATGACTCCATCAATCGTGGCATTCTCTGGGAGATCCATTGCGGTGACCGAAAAGTCCAAATGCTGTTGTCCGAGAGCTGAAAATTGAGAAACCGTAATTACCGGGACATACTCGACTCCGCTTCCGGTAGTGACTTCGGTTTTGTTCGGGCTGCTCGAAAGATCATAGCCGAGTCTAACGATTCGTTCGGACCGGATAAAAGTATGGGTAGCTCCGGTGTCGAGTGCCATTGAGAGAATCGCACTCCCCTCTGGACCGGAAACCTCTGCGCGAACGATGATCAGTCTTTTGCCGGCTTCAAACGCCCAACTCATCAAAGGAGAAATTGAGTGTCCTCAGGGAACTCACCGATGTAGAGAATGGCGTCGCGTTTGGAACGCATCCGAATCGCAGCCTGATCCACGCTACTGCGGTCCTTGCTATGATACCGAACTCGTCCTCGCACCACATTCAGCTGGTCATCGGTTTTGGGGTCGGCGATGAGAACCCATTCAGAATCGAACTGGGCTTCGATCTCTTCCATCGACATTTCACGATCGGTCTCCATGATTAAGAAATTATCGCAAGAAGGCGTTTTCGCCAATTCAATTGAGAAACCCATGGCCATCAAGCTGACATCTCTTTTACAACTTCCTTACGCCCGTCTGACGCTTTCTCCGTCAAATTGAGCATGCTGTTTGCATGATGAAACGAATCACTACTTCTCTCGTCGCTCTTCTTGCCATTTCCGGAATCTCGGAGGCCAAACAAGTCCAGATGGACGTCGCCCTCGCCAATCCGTTTCTGGAAGCTGGAAAGAAGAATACGACCTATCTGAAAGTCGGGTTGACCGGCTTTGAATTGACGGATGATCAGGAACGGACGCCGGTGAACGTGGCGCTCGTGATCGATAAGTCTTCGTCCATGAGTGGCGAAAAAATCGTTCAGGCGCGAAATGCGGCCAAGATGGCGATCGAACGACTGCGCGAAGACGATATCGTCTCGATCGTCACCTACGACTCAAACGTTCAGGTTATGGTTCCGGCGACCAAGCTGACCGACAAGGCGGAGATTTTGCGCCGGATTGATGAATTGGAAGCGGGTGGCTCGACTGCCCTGTTCGCGGGAGTGAGCAAGGGTGCGACCGAGCTGCGAAAATTCCTCACCAATGATCGCGTCAATCGTGTGATCCTCTTGTCCGATGGTCAGGCCAACGTTGGGCCCAAGTCTCCCGGCGAGCTGGGTGAGTTGGGCGAATCCCTCGTGAAGGAAGGAATCTCGGTTTCCACGATTGGACTGGGATTGGGTTACAACGAAGATCTGATGGTCAAGCTCGCGTTCAAGAGTGACGGCAATCACATTTTTGTGGAGGACGAAGATCAGCTCGTTGCGATTTTTGATGAAGAGTTTGGCGATATTCTTTCCGTCGTTGCCCAGGAGGTGGTCGTCGAGATCAACTGCGCCCCGGGAATCCGTCCGGTTCGGATGCTTGGACGCGAAGCGGATATCTCCGGACAGCGGGTGATCACGATGTTGAATCAGCTCTACAGCAGTCAGGAAAAATACATTCTGCTCGAAGTCGATGTTCCCGAGGGCAAGCCCGATGCGTCCCGCCAGGTGGCAACTGTCAATGTGTCCTATGCCAATATGTCGACCCAGACGACGGATGAGTTGGCCAGCACCTTGGGAGTTCGCTTCACGGCTTCAGCTGAGCTCGCGGCCAGCGAGGCCAACGAAGAGGTGATGGAAGCGTCAGTCTTGTTGATTGCAACAGATCGGAACAAATTGGCGGTCAAGCTGCGGGACGAGGGCAAAGTGAAGGAAGCCAAGGTGTTGTTGACCGAGAACGCGATTTACCTGGAAGAGAACGCTCAGGTTCTCGAATCCAAGAAGTTGTCCGACTATGCGATTAGCAATCGGGGGGACGCCGAGAATGTCGACAAGGACTGGGGACGGCAGCGTAAAGCGATGATCCAGCAGAGCTATACCAATACGATTCAGCAGAAGGACGCTTTGTCGGTTGGAAATCTGACGAAGAGTCGCAACGACACCAGGGCTCCGAATCCTCCTGCTTCCAAGGCAGACAAACCTCAACCCAAGCTGAAGAAGTAGATGGAATGAAGCCCCGTTTACTCCTCATTTTTCTAACGATTGTGCTGGTCCCAGCCGGGTTGATTACCTGGCTGGGATTACGCGTGAGTGAGGAGGAGCAACATCGTGAGCGCCGACAGCTTCGGGCGATCATGACCGACGCCTTGGTCAGCACCCGGACCGGGATTGATCGATTGGTGCAGGATCGTGCGCAGCAGATATTCGGGATCATTGAGAAAGCGGCTTTTGTATCCGATGAGGAGCGGCGGGAGATCAGCCGAACCAATCCCTGGATTCGCCAGATCTTTGTGACGACGCCGAGAGGGGAGTTTGTGTTTCCGAATGTGGATGACGCCGCGGGTCTGACGCAGCGCGAGCGCGACTTTTTTGAGCGTTCCCAGGCAATGTGGGAATCCGGGCCTGACTTTGGACGCGGGGAAGAGAAGGGGAGAGGAGGAAGTCGAGGATGGCATACCTGGTATTGGAACGACGGACTCCACATTCTGGCGTGGACTCGCAAC
>JBCDHN010000148.1:0-6949 GCA_038749915.1 Verrucomicrobiota bacterium
GAAAAACCAGCGGGCGGCAGCTGAAGAGGCAATCGGAAAGCTGGAATGAGCTGTTCCTGAAGCTCAGTTCAAGGCACATTTCTGGCGGCCACCGTCGTATGCCACAAATCCAGCTTGCGAACCGTGATTCCACGCTAGGTTAGCGCACAAATATGAGCGATAGCGATTTTGGATTAATTGGCTTGGCCGTGATGGGTCAGAATTTGGTTCTCAACGTGGAGAGCCGCGGCTTTAAAGTTTCCGTGTTCAACCGGACCACTTCGGTGACGGAGGAATTTGTGGCGGCGAACACGGACAAGAATCTGGTCGGGGCGAAGACGCTGGAGGAGTTTGTGCGAAGCCTGAAGCGTCCGCGCAAGGTCATGATGCTGGTGCAATCGAAAGCCGGTCTCAATCCCTCGGATCGCGATGCGGTTGATGCCGTGATCGACCAGGTCACGCCCCTGTTGGAGCCCGGTGATCTCATCATTGACGGCGGAAACACCTACTTCATCCACACGCAGCGCCGCAGTGAAGCGTTGGCGGCCCAGGATTTGCTCTTCATCGGCACCGGTGTTTCCGGTGGGGAAGAAGGCGCCCGCAAGGGACCATCAATCATGCCGGGCGGTCCCAAAGCGAGTTGGGAGATCATTCAGCCGATTTTTGAAGCGATCTCCGCGAAGGTCGATGGCGAGCCCTGTGTCACCCACATTGGCGAAGGCGGAGCGGGCCACTTCGTGAAGATGGTTCACAACGGGATCGAGTATGGCGACATGCAGCTGATCTGCGAGGCCTACAACATCTTCAAAGCTGCTGGGTTCACGACCGAGGAAATGGCAAACGTGTTCAGTGACTGGAATGCGGGCGAGCTGGAGAGCTACCTGATCCAGATCACGAGCGAAATTTTCAAGATCAACGACGATGAAACCGGTCAGCCGATCATCGATGTGATCATGGACCGCGCTGGCCAGAAGGGAACCGGTCGTTGGACCGTGATGAATGCAGTTCGCGATGGTGTGGTCGTTTCGACGATCAACGCGGCGGTTGAAGCACGGGCATTGTCTTCTCACAAGGAAGAGCGTGTTGCCGCTTCGAGTGTGTTTGAAGGTCCGACGCCGAATATCACCATGTCGAAAGAGGAACTCGTTCAGAAAGTTCATGACGCGCTCTACGCTTCGAAGATCGTGAGCTACGCGCAGGGGCTCGACTTGATCCGGGCAGTGGGCGAAGACCACAACTGGAACCTGAACCTCGGTTCGATCGCCAAGATCTGGCGTGGTGGTTGCATCATCCGCGCACGCTTCCTCAATCGCATCACCGAGGCTTATCAGCGCGACGGTGAGTTGAAGAACCTGATGCTCGATTCGTTTTTCACCGATATCTTGAATCGTTCCCAAGCTGCCTGGCGCGAGATCGTCGCTCTCGGAATCACCAATGGGGTGCCTGTTCCGGCGTTTTCTGCTTCGCTCGGCTATTACGACAGCTACCGCAGCGAGCGTCTTCCTGCGAATCTGCTCCAGGCTCAGCGCGACTTTTTCGGAGCCCACACTTATGAGCGGCTCGACAAGCCAGCGGGTGAGATGTTCCACACCAAGTGGCCTGAATTGATCGAGTAGTCGCGTTGCTCCCTGACGTTCCGGGTGTAAGAACCGCCCGTTTTGATCGACCAACCTCACATGATCCAATTTCCAAAGCTGCTTGCAGCTCTGTTGGCGGCACTTACGCTTGGGAGTGTGAATGCTGAGGAAGGGGAGCGGGATTTCAAACCGCGCACGGTGATTCCCCGGGCCTTCCCGCCCATTGTCGATGCTCCTTTTCTTTCGGTTGCCCAAGCCGGTGACAAGGTTGAGGACGACGAGCTGGTGCTGGGGATTGTCGTCAACGGCGAAGCCAAGGCCTATCCGATCAACCAGCTGAAGGGCCCTCGGCGCGAGATCATCAACGACAGTCTCGGAGGCCGACGAATCGCGGCGACGTGGTGACACCTTTGCCACAACGGCGTAGTTTACGCCGCGACAGTGAAGGACAAGGACCTGACATTTCAGGTTTCCGGCAAACTCTGGAATCGGAGTCTCGTCATGAGCGATGTCGAAACCGGTTCGCTTTGGAGCCATATTCTCGGTGAAGCCATGAGCGGGCCGATGAAAGGGACAACGTTGGAATTGCTTGCCGGCGAGATGACGACTTGGGAAGACTGGAAGAAGCGTCAGCCGCAGACTCAGGTCTTGAATCTTTCGCGAACTGCGGATGAGTTCGATGCCGACATTTATCGGCGCGCGCGAGACTATGTCTTTGGAGTCGCTCAGCTCGGCAAGGCCAAGGCGTGGGGGATGCAGTTTCTAAGCGATAACCCCGTCTATCACGATGAGTTTTTCGGTGAACCGGTCGTGGTGGTTTATGATGAAAACAGCACCCGGATCGGCGTCTTTCATCGAACGTTGGAGGGCCAGATTTTGAATTTTGAGAAAGCCTTATTTGATGGATATCTGGTCGAGTTCGAAACCGGCGTGTTGATGGACAGTCTCTCCGGCGAGTTCACCGAAGGTCCAATGAGCGGCAAGCAACTGAAGCCCCTGCTCGGAATTCTCTCCTTCAAAAAAGCCTGGGAGACGTTTCACCCGGATGGAGAGGTCGTTCGTTAACGATCTGCAGGTCACCGTGTCAGATTGTCAGGCGCCTTTTCCGGGCAGCCACCTGCCAGGTTTCGCCGGAGAAACGGCCATCCCGAATCACATGGGCTTCCTCGTGAAGCGCCACGGTTGGGCAGATGTGAATGGGAACGGCGTAGATCGCATCGCCAAGAGCATGGGCGCTCGGATCTTGAACTTCGACAACGAGGTGTTCCTCGCTCTGCATAATGGGAACGGCAGCTTTAAGGTTCAGAAAACGCACCCGGCGATCCAACGGATTCTCCGCCGCAATCGCCTTGTGGCCGAGCTCCAGGCAAAGCCGATTCGTTCCAGGTTTGCTGGCTACGCGAGAGAGCAAAACCGCGGCGACTTTAAAGTCGAGATCGGGGTAGGCTGATTGATATCCGGCATCCCAAAACAAGGTGGTTCCCGGGCTGCATTCCCAGCTTCCCCCGGCATGCATGGCAAAAGTGGGTGAGCCTCCACAGATGAGAGTCGGTGGCTTGATCTCGGCGACCAAATCCTCAATTGATCCCATGGCCGAATCAAATTCCCCCTTTCGGGTTTGCAGCGATGCATCGTGAATGTGGCCATCATAGGCGTGAATCCCGGCAAAGGTGACGCCATTCGTCTCCTGGATCTTCCGGCATAGCTCAGGCGCGTCCGCTGGTGAAATCCCGGTTCGTCCCATTCCACAATCAACATCGACAAAAAGCCGGAAGTCACCTTCTTGTTGAGCCATTTGGTCAACGATGTCTGGGGAATCGACAATTGCAGCAAAGCTGGTATCGGGGAAGGCGGAGCTGAGCGCTGAAAATCGGCGAATATTTGGCCCAACCGATTGGTAAGACAGCAAAATATCCTGGGCACCTGCTTCCGCCGTCAATTCCGCTTCCGCGATCGTCGCGCATTTGAATTTGTCGATCCCGGCATTCAACTGCAGGCGGATGACTTCCGCCATCTTGTGCGTCTTGACGTGAGGACGAAGACGGGCGGGATCGCCACCTACAATCCCCAACATTTTGGTAATGTTGGTCTCAACACGTTGCGGAAAAACGAGGAGTGCGGGGGAGGGGATTTCCTCGACGTTGGTGACTTCAAACCAGGGCTGATCGGTCATTCGATTTCGACGATCACTTCGATTTCGACAGCCAGATTTCCGGGAAGCGCATTGGTTCCGATGGCGCTCCGTGCCCCGATTCCGCTTTCGCCGAAAACTTCTTTGAAAAGCTCACTGCAGCCGTTGATGACCTGAGGCTGTTTTTCGAATTCGGACGTGCACTGAACCAAGCCCAGAAGCTTGATCACGCGTTTGACCCGGTCGAGGCTTCCCAGCGTGTCCCGCATGGTGCGAAGCAATGTGAGGCCGGTTTGTCGAGCTGCGGCGTAGCCTGCGTCCACATCCATGTCATCACCAAGACGTCCGGTGATGTAAGCTCCGTTGAAATAAGGTCCATGACCAGAGAGATAAGCCATGTTTCCGGCAATCACCATCGGCTTGTAGACACCACCCGGTGGAGGTGCGTCAGGAAGAACCAAATTGAGTTCTGTGAGCTTTGCTTCTGCGCTCATGAAATAAGGAAAGGGGTTGAATCAAGGGACAGCTCATTCACGCAAGGACCAAGACCCAACGCAAGGTGAAAGTTCTCGACTGGACCGACTAGGCGTCGAGATAGCGCAGATAGATTTCGGCAGCGGCGTCGGTCATTTGCTCTGCAGAGTGGGTGGTCGCGACTCCGTGGCGATCAGGTACTACGGAGTGAGTTTCAAGAACCTCCTGCCAGGCTTCCGCCAGTTGGGCCGGATTCTTGGGTTCGACAAGACGCGCAGCGGTCAGGCCATCCAGCAATTCGGGGACTGCACCATGGTCAGGTTGCACGACCGGGAGTCCCGAAGCCAGCGCTTCGAGCACGTAAATGCCTTTGGGCTCGAGATAGTCAGTCGGGACGGAGAAGAGATCGATTTCTCGAAAAAACTGGAGTTTGCCAGCTCGATCCGGGCTTCCGACATAGGTGAATCGAGACTCGAGGCCGGCAGCTCTCAATTTTTCGAGTTGGGCCTCGTAGAATTCTTCATCCTGCCCTGCCAGCCAGCCTCCAGCACGGATCTGCACGTTGTCCATTCCCGGACGCTTGGCGAGCTCAAGAAAACCGTCGATGAAATGATGGAAGCCTTTTTCCGGGCTGATTCGAGCGAAGAAACCGATGGTTGGAGCGCGATCAGGAAGGCGCTCCAGTTGTTGGTAGTCTTCAGCTTCAATTCCGAGCGGCACGATGTGGAATTTTTCCGGATCGATCTCCAGCATCTGGCTCATTTCGTCGGCATAGAAACGGCTGAACGTGACAAAGCCGTCCACCTCGTTGGCGAGGGACTTCATTTGGTCGATGACTCGGGTGCGCCACGGTTCGGTCAGCTGACCGAGAAAAAGATCGTCGCCCTGAATCGTGACCAGGATTGGCACGTTCGGCAGCTCCTTCTTGATCATCGGGATACATCCGCCAATCAACAAATTGGTCAGGTTCACGAGTTTGGGCTGCGATTCATCCTTCAACCATTGCACGAATTTCCGGTGTTCGCGGCGTTGCGCTCCCGCCTCGCCCTTGACCGTTGCCAAAGTCATCGGTCCCAGCTTCGTGGCATCGACCTTCACGGTTCCGCTCGTTGCGCGGCGAATGACGCCCGGCTTGTCGAGCCAATCGGTCATCCAACTCGGCAAATGGCGAAATAGCGGCACGGCTTGGTCGAGCCACATATTGATGCCGCCGAGAACCACGCGATCGATGCTGACATCCTCTTCGTCCGTCGTGACCGGGGTGTAGGCCGGCACCAATTCGATATCCCAGCCCTTCCGGATCAGGTTGCGGACCTGGGTGTTGTCGCGCATGCAACTGCCGCAATACATGCCGGCGCCACCAGCAGTGACAAAAACAACTTTGGGAAATGGCGGGTTCATGTAGTCGGCGCCATGGCGGGCTTATCGCGAAATTGCTCGAAACGACGTCGAGATAGAGTGAAAACCGCCCAAAGACTTACAAGAAATAAGATCAATCCAGGCCAACGCGCCCATCGATCGACAAAAACGAAAGCGCCGTTGAACATCATGAAGAGGATAAAGCCATGGAGCATCCAGAAACTGGTTACGCTGCGTTTCCGATAGCGCTCGTCGCCCACGACATACCACCAGATCGTGTCGATCATCCAAACAACGCCGAACAGGTAATTCATCCAGATTCCCCATCCGGCGCGAACTCCGGTTACCGCCATGGATCGCATCTCCGTTTCCCGGTAGGCCTCCGCGTGGCTCCAATGGAAAAAGACATCGAAGGCGCTGGCTACGTGCACCAGATATACGACGCAACCGATGGTCCAGAGCAGCTGGGGGCGGGGAGAGGGCAACTCTTCAACCGCGAGACGCACCACCGCCCAGCCGTAAAGAAACAGCGAGGTCCAGGCCGAGACGAACACGATGGTCGTCTTCAGGGCCTTGAAATGGGTTTCGAGATCGGCGTTGTCGAAAAAGATGGGCATCTTTGCAGGGGCTTTCCAAATCAGGTGGTGTCACTGGACGCTTTTCAAGATGAAAAGCACGACCGTCACCGTAATTGCGCTGAAGATGGTGGAGTAAAAGACCACCGCGGAGGCAAAGCGGCCATCAGCCTTGAATTCATGAGCGAGCAGGGCGGTGTTGACCGCGGTCGGAACCGAGGTGCTCAGAATGAGGATTCGTGCGACCTCCCATTCGAACCGAAAAACCTGGACCAGTCCGGCGGCAATTACCGGGGCTGCAAGCAGCCGGATTCCCAGGGCAAGAGCCAGGTTTCCCCGGATCGGAGGCGGTTTGGTCTGGCTGAGCTGCACGCCCAGGGTGAGTAGGGCGAACCCGACGAGACCGTCGCTGAGATAGCCGAGTGGCTTCCAGATCGGAGCGATTGAGCTGACGGCGCTTTCGAGATGCAGAGCCTTGAAAAGAAGCGCCAGAGCAATGGCGTAAATCGATGGCTGGCGAAGCACGGGGAGCAACGGTCGC
The DNA here is from genome assembly GCA_038749915.1 of Verrucomicrobiota bacterium. Lineage (GTDB taxonomy): Bacteria > Verrucomicrobiota > Verrucomicrobiia > Verrucomicrobiales > DEV007 > JBCDHN01. The sequence continues at coordinate 6,637 of JBCDHN010000148.1, forward strand.
CACCATCCCTCGCTCCGATCGTGATTCTGGGACGCTGCGAGCCAGAGCCCGATTGTGAAAGTGGAAATGTTCATTGTCATGAGGATGAAAGCCTGCAGCACCGGACCGAGCGGCGAAAAGGCCAGCGTCATCAGCGGAATCCCGTAGTTGCCGCTGTTGTAGAACATGGTGGAAAGCTGAAGGGCTTTCCGAGCCGGAGGATCAGCTTTGGTGATCACGGCGACCAACCAGCTCAGCAGCGCCATGATTGCGATCATCGTCAGAGTAAATCCTACGGCGCGAAAACCGAGGGCTGTGGGAACGGTCGACTCCA